>JACDAZ010000448.1 GCA_013695175.1 Flavisolibacter sp.
GAACAGTAAGGCGGTAAAGATATACACCATTTCCGATTTTCATACCATACTCATCCCGGCCATCCCATTCAATGTCACTTGAACGATTTCCTGCCGTATTTATTGTTTTTGTTAACGTTTTAATTATTCTGCCTGTTACTGTAAAAACTTCAATTTTTGTTTTCAGGTCAACTGCGGGCTTATTATGCTCAAACCAAAATGTTGTTTTTGTGGTAAATGGATTAGGATAATTTAAAACATGATCCAGCACCAGTTCATCATTATTGGCAACAATAAAATCAAGAATGTATTCATTTGAATTGTTCATTACATCCCAAACTTTAATTTTTAAAGAATGGGCACCCGGTGAAAGAGGTGGTAACTGAAAACGAACTGTTCCCTTTTGATAATTATCGAGTTCTGACTCATAAAAATCATTCAGCACATAATATTTATTATTATCACCATCAAGTGTGGCAATAATATCATGGTCTATTCCGGCATTGCCGGTGTTAATGCCCGAAGAGTCGCTTAGTTTAACGATCAATATGGGCGATTCATTTGTTATACTTCCATTTACAAAACGCTCATCGTTTAAATAAGCTTTTATTTCCGGGCCTTCTTTATCATCATTATTGCCTGAACCAATACCTCCTATTATAAAGTTGGCAGAAATTCCGCCTGCATCCCTTGTACCATCTTCGGCATAAAAGCTCATTTTACCATTGCCATACTGGTAGTTAATATCTTTTGGTAACCTGAATTTGAATTGAAAATTTCCGGCATTTGCAGATACTTTGCCTTTAAATAATACAGATGTTTGGGTTGAAAATGATACAGGCAAACTACCGGCATCGTTGCCTAAGGTTGTTGTTTGGCGGGGCTTATCAAATAAACTCAGATAAACAGTACCATTAAAATCATTCAGTTTTGAACCGTTTACATCTTTCACTTCACCTTCTATAAATATAAGTTCTGTAGCGCTTAAAGTATCTGTCACCTGGTTAATATCATTGCCATTTATATTGGTTGGTATCACATTAAATTTTGGAAAAGCAAGTGTCATGGCAGGATCGCCAAGTAAAACAAATTTTCTGTTATTAACAACATCACCGGTGGTTCGGTAAGTATAATTTTTAGTTGCCCTTACAGCTTGTCCCAGTGTTAAATAATTACCTAAGCTGTCTTTTTGGAGTGCAATATGGAGGTAATTATTGTTGATGATGCGATTACTATAAGCAAATACAATTCTTGTAGTAGTCATGAGGGCTATAGCTCCTGTTTTGGGACGAATCAATAAATTTTCTCCCAAAGAATATAAAGGTTGGTCAAATGGAGCGAAATCGCAAGTGGCAGTAATGAATAAAGGAAGTTTATTTTCATTATTCCAACTGTTTACAATTTGCTGATCCAGCACTACTTCTTCTGCCAGCCGCACAGGTCCGCCATGACCGCTATAATTCCATATTAGCGTTCCACTTTGTATATTATTATTAATAGCAGTATTGGCTTCAGGATATCTGCCACCTGTTAAACCGCTTTCCTGGCGGAATGCATCCAGGTAAATCTTGTAAATATTCAGATCAGGTGCGGCTTGGGAAGTAGTTGCAGATAACACTTCAGCATCCTGTAAATGCAGATTATTATCCTCGTCGTCAGCTATAAAATTGATGGTGTTTCTCCAGGAACCTAAAGATGGCGGAACATGATAAGCCTCAATTTTATCAACAAAATTTTTTGCTTCTTCTGTATTTTTTGCAGGTATCCTTCCTATTCCTATATCCAATTCATTAATAATTGCAGATGAATTGATGTTCTCATGATCATCTAAAAATCCAAAAAAATCATCTGAAGTATAAGTACCCAAAGGATCAAGGGAGGTATTGGATTCGTAAGCCAATACAAAATTTGTATTCCCGGGTATTCGATCTTTATAGTCAAAACTTCCCCTGCCAAACAACAAAAGGTATTTTCCTTTATCGTTCCAGGTATCCCTGTAGCGGTCATAATACATTTTTACAAAATCCCGGATAGCAGAAGGATCAGGGTTGCCGGCAGAAAATTCATTATAGATCTGGTCAGTAGTGATAACTATTGCTCTTAAATCATTTTTTTGCCTGTGAAATGATGCCAGGCGTTGTGCCTGTGTCAAAAAAGACGGATGTGTCACTATTATATAATCAGTTTCAGATGTATTATGCAGATTCTGGTTAGCTAATTTGGCTATAGCCTGGGGTATCAGAAAGTTATTGCCAATAGCAACATATTCTCTTAAAATACTGGCATCATTACCAAATTCAATGGAAGTACCATTGACTCTTGTATTCATTTTTAAGGGTGATAAAGGATCTGTTATTTCCCACACCTGTGTTGCGGCACCTGCTATTCTGAATTCCACTGCACCGCCTCCCACAGAATTCCAATCCCGGAAAAAAAGCTGCCCACCTGTCGGTTGTAACAATTGTCTTCTGTAAAAAACTTCAAACCAGTTCAACCATCCCTGTGCATTAAAACTTCCGGGAGTATAAGAAACAGAAAGATTAAGGCTGTTTTGTGTATTGATTAGGGTTTGAAATGCCGATGCTTCACGGGCAAAAGATTCGTACAACCCACTGCTGATGGCGGGTACAGGAACCTGCAACACATTTTGCCCGTTTAGTGATACCTGAAAACTGCTTCCATTATTTATGGACCTGGAAACAAAACTGGCCCCTACAGTGATGGGTGCATTTAAACCTACATTGGATGCAGGTACTGCAAATTGTTTCAATGTTGTTCTGCCGGGGAGGTTTGAAAATTCCTCACCATACCACTCTTTGCCGCTTTGCAAAAAGTTTACAGAATCCAACTCATGGAAGTAACGTTCATCAAAAGCATCAACCTTAACAGCACTGCTAACAGAAAGCTGTTGATTTATAATTCTTTTTCCATCACCCCCAACGGATATATAGAAAAATTGCCTTTCACTGTACAAATTCTTTTTATGAGAGAATCTTTTATTTACAGAATCCGGGATCCATTTATGGGGACCTGCAGCAAAAAATAATATATAATCAGTACCGCTTACTATACCATCGCCTCCATCAAAAACTTCAATCCCAATTTCCTGCAGGTCATCATCATAAGGCTGGTCATTTGCTTCCGGTAACATGCCATTATTCTTTCCAAAAAGCCTGATTTGGTTGGAGGGGATTGAATTTCCAAATCCTAAAGAATTCAAAAATTGCACATCTATTTTATAAACCCCTTCGGCAGAAACTGCAATTTTATACCAGGTCCCTGTTGCCAGAACAGAAGATGGCTTATAGACTCGTTGACTATAAGATCTAAGGCTAAAGCAGGATATCAGGGTTAGAAGTAATAGCCCTCCTCGTGAAAACCTCATATAGGGTGTCGTAGATTTAACATGAAAAAAGGGGATTTGTCCTCCGTTTCCGAATATAAAACACTTTATTTTCGCAGACTATGTTTATGTAAACTAAGTTTGAAAATCACAATAATTCTGCAGAGGCGGCGTTAAAGTTATTCGAAAACAAAGAATCAAACATAGCACATGAATTCCATGTGTCCTTTTGAAAGACAAAATATATCCTCATGCAACTGAAGAATTTTGCAATCCTGTTATCCTCAGCCATATTATTGGCTTCATGTAACCTTTTTAAAAAGAAACCCGAGCAATCGGACGTTACCGGCTGGAACTATAATGATAAAAACATGGGAGGCTACCAGGTAGCCAGAACCCAGGAACAAGCCAGCGGTCCCGGTTTAGTATTTGTACAAGGTGGTACATTTACTATGGGTCAAACAGAAGAAGACGTTATGGGCGACTGGAATAACATTCCACGCCGTGTAACTGTTCCCAGCTTCTATATTGACCGTACCGAGGTAGCTAACGTTCATTATCGTGAGTATATCCATTGGCTGAACAGGATCTTTGATCCGGAAGCAGACCCAATGAATCGCCAGATCATGGATGCCGCCTTACCTGATACTTTGGTTTGGAGAAGTGAATTAAGTTATAACGAACCTTTGGTTGAATACTATTTCCGTCACCCTGGTTATAACAACTACCCTGTGGTAGGTGTAACCTGGAGACAGGCTCACGACTTTTGCTTGTGGCGCAGTGACCGTGTAAATGAAGGTATTCTTATGAAAAAAGGATATGTTGCCAAACAAGGTTTACAAGGACAACAACAAGAAAATAATTTTACTACAAAGTCATACTTATTAGGTCTTTACCAGGCACAACCGGGTAAAGAAGCTACTTCAAAGAAAAATCCATTAAAAACACCTCAGGGTACACCGCGTACTACAGTTACAATGGAAGATGGTTTATTATTACCTGACTACCGTTTACCATTTGAAGCAGAGTGGGAATATGCAGCTTACGGATACATTAACCAGAATCCCCGTCCTTCAACTAAAGAAGGTAAGCGTGGTGAAGAGTTAGTATCTAACAAGCAGGTGTATCCATGGGCACAGAATGTAAATGGTTTAAGAGAAACAAAGCACGGAAGCTGGCAGGGTCAGTTCCTGGCAAACTTTAAAAGAGGATCGGGTGATAATGCAGGTGTTGCCGGTGGTTTAAATGACCGTGCTGTTTACACTGCAGAAGTAAGATCTTTTTATCCAAATGGTTTTGGTATATACAACATGGCAGGTAATGTAAGTGAGTGGGTTGCCGACGTTTTCAGACCTCTTACTTTATTAGATGCTGATGATGTATCTCCTTACCGTGGTAACAAATTCATGAAGCTTTATAAAAATGAAGATGGTGAAGCTGAAATTGACAGCACCGGTAGAGTGAAAATGGAAGCTGTAACTGATGAAGAAAGCAGAAACCGTCGTAACTACCAGCGTGGTAACGTTATTAACTTCTTAGATGGTGATTCACTTTCGCAAGCATCTTATGGATATGGTATTACTACTTTGATCTCTGATAAATCTAGAGTGTATAAAGGTGGTAGCTGGAACGACAGGGCATATTGGTTAAGCCCCGGAACACGTCGTTATATGGAAGAAGATCATGCAAGCAGCCAGGTAGGTTTCCGTTGCGCCATGGATCGTATGGGAAGTCCTGAAGGAAATAAAAGAAAAACAGGAAACTTCTTTAAAACCAAAAAGCAAAAACGATAGTTTAAAAATTATATCAAATAACAAGGCCCCGCAAATGCGGGGCTTTTACTTTATTACATTTGCCCCATGAGCCTTGAAGAACTGTATAAAATTTATTTACAAAATCCATACATACAAACAGACAGCAGGAAATTAAGAAAAGGCGAACTTTTTTTTGCACTTAAAGGACCCACATTTGATGGTAATAAATTTACCAAACAGGTACTTAATGAAGGTGCATCTTATGCCATAATAGATGATGCAAATGAATTAATAGATAAAAGAACCATACTAGTAGAGGATGGATTGCAAGCCTTACAGCAATTGGCCACTTACCATCGCAAACAATTTTATGATGCTAATGATGAAAAAGGAATTCCATTTATAGGCATTACGGGCAGCAATGGAAAAACAACTACAAAAGAACTGATTCATGCTGTTCTCTCCACTACCTACAAAACATATACAACAGAAGGCAATCTTAATAACCATATAGGTGTGCCCCTTACACTGCTGAAGATTGAAAAAAATGCCGAAATGGCTGTTATTGAAATGGGTGCCAATCACCAAAAAGAAATTGCATCTTATTGTGAGATTGCCTTACCTACACATGGTCTGATAACCAATTGCGGAAAGGCACACCTTGAAGGTTTTGGTAGTGAAGAAGGTGTTCGTAAAGGCAAGGGAGAACTCTTTGATTACCTGCGGGAACATGATGGAACGGCTTTCATCATGAAGGACTATTTATACATGGAAGATATGAGCAGGGGTATTAAAGAAGTATTCACTTATGGAACAACGCGTGGAGATATTGTTGGTTTTGTAAAAGAAAATGATCCGTTGCTGGTTGTTGATTTTAAAAAAGGTTTTTCCGGAACTATAGAATCCAAATTAGTAGGTGATTATAATCTTCCTAATATACTGGCAGCCGTAGCAGTTGGCGTATATTTTAATGTGCCTGATGAAAAAATAAGATCTGCAATTAGAGATTATCATCCATCAAACAGCAGGTCACAACTATTAAAGAGATTAACTAATACTATCATACTGGATGCTTATAATGCAAACCCAAGCAGCATGAAGGTAGCTATTGAAAATTTTGCTCATTTAAAATCACATCATAAGATAGTTGTATTGGGTGCTATGGCTGAACTTGGAGAAGAAAGCGTTTCTGAACATATAGCTATTATTGAACAACTACAAAAATATAAATGGAACCATGTGCTGCTTGTTGGTGGTGATTTTTTAAAGATTGAGCACCCCTTTATTTCTGCCACTTCCGCTACGGAAGCAGGCGAATGGATAAGCCATAGAAATTTTAAGGATAATTATTTTTTGCTTAAAGGATCAAGAATGGCACAAATAGAAAAAGTGTTAGATTATCTATAATAGAATACAAATGAAAGCAGACACTCCTCATAGAAGTTATATAAGTACAGTATTTGGATGTTACTGTCCACGCTGCAGGGAGGGGAAACTATTTGAACATCCTACTTCAGTTTCTTTAAAAAAAAATATGAAGATGCATGAAAGGTGCCCGGTATGCGGGCAATTAACAGATATAGAAGTGGGTTTTTATTATGGTACCGGGTATGTTAGTTATTTGATTGCACTGGTTTTAACAGGAATTACATTCGTAATATGGTGGCTGGCAATAGGATTTTCGTTTAGTGATAACCGTTTTCTTTACTGGATTGTCTCCAATTCTATCTTATTAATCGTTTTACAACCCTGGCTGATGCGTTTTTCAAGAAGTTTGTGGATTTCATGGTTTGTGCGATACGATCCTGACTGGATTAATAACAGGCCACAGGATCCTGAGCGTATCAATTCAACCCAAATGAACAACTGGTAGTGCTGCGGAAATTGTTCTACAGCTTCAATTAACCTCTACTGCCAAAGCAGTGGCATGAGTTTAGCATTTATATTACTTTAAACACAAAAGATAAAACATGAAGACTTTAAAAAACAAGATGAATGCATTAACCATAATGATATTGTCATTAATGGTTTCATTTGCAACGTTTGCTCAGGAAGGCGGCGGTGGTGCAGATATTAATGTAGATATTAATAAAGGTGGTGGTGATGGCGGATGGTACACTTCACCATGGGTATGGATAGTTGGTGCAGCCATTTTTATATTGTTGCTGGTTGCTTTGCTACGTGGCAATAACGCAAGAGATTAGCACTAAACCCGCATCTGCGGGTTTTTTTTATGATTAAGATTTTACTTCCTGATAAAATCGCCAACTGCTTTCAGGTAAGCTTGGTAACCCATCACTTTTGGAATATCACTGTGACCCGCACCTGAAATTCTATGAGCCTCTTTGAAAGCACCTTTGTGATTATTATAAACTAGCTGACCATGAGTATTGATATTTAAAAAGTCATCTTTTACGCCATGAATCCAAAAAAGTGATTATTCAACTTTTTTTATTTCTTCAGCATTATCAATTTTTAAATCAGTTACAAAAGAAGCAGGCAATGAAAGCCCTGTAGCATCCTGTACCATTACTTTGGATGAAGCAAAAGGTGCTTCCAGCAATTCAAGCATACTTTAAACTATTGATTAGTTCTTCAGGTAGAAAGAAAACTATAATCTCAGTTTTAACACCTTAACTGTTTCTCCTTATCATCAGTCCAGGTAAAAATGATGTTATTGCCTGATCTGGTCATTTGTGGATATCCACTTTACTTCCCCGGCGGGTCTCCCGCCAAGGTATCATTAAACTTATTTTAGGACGAGACAAACTTAAAACTCCTGCGGTGACACGTCTGTAAAAAAGGCTTCTGCTCGTACATAGCTTTCCGATACATAACTTGCCTATAATCCGCTATATCAAAAAGTTGTTGTTCTCATTAAACTAAAACATTGTTGCAGAATGTAACTTTTCAATTTCAACACAACTACTCCTGCATAAGACGTGGCTGGAAATCAGAGTTCTTTAGTTCTCATCTACATCGTTGACATCTGCAACAAAGATGTTTAATACCCGAAAATGATAAGTCTGTCACGCTTAACGGTATATATGTCGCATTTTTTTTATCTCACTTTTATTACCGTCTAATTTCGTTTTTTGGTTGATCACATCTTGTATTCTTCATCACTAAAAATAAATAAAATGAAAAAACAAATTTCAGTTCTACTTGCCGTCTTTGCCTCTTTCTATTTCATCTCTTGCCAGAAAGAAGCCATAACTCCGTTGGAAGAAAGTATAAGTTCCGCTGGAGTTTCAGCAATGCAAATGAAAGTAAAATGAGTGAAACAGGTGTGCCTTTTAAAGGCAGCTTCACTACATCATCTGTGGTGATGCAACCGCCGCCAAATCTTATTCAGAGAGTAAGCGGAGCGGGCATTGCCAGTCATATGGGTAAGAGTACGTTTGAAGCCATTTCTAATGTAACTGTATCTTTTCCACCTCCGTTTACGGTAAGTGGTACAAGAACCATCACAGCTGCAAACGGCGATCAATTGTTTACTACTTTCACCGGCACCAGTACACCCGCCGTAAATGGAATGAATGGGGCTGACCTACACGAAATAATTACAGGTGGCACCGGCAGATTTGCAAATGCCAGCGGGAGCTTCACTACTAAGGCACGAAATAATTTTATCACTTCCACATTCAGAGCAGATTTTGACGGGTACATTAAGTATTAATTCGGCAACAACAATTTTGATATCGATAGTAAGAATCCGGCACAGATCTTTTGTGCCGGATTTTTGTTGCATCAATATGTACGTAGACACCTAAAGCCGCTGAAACACCAGCTGGCGAAGGAAATTTGAAACAATAATCTATGCTTTCTGCCATACGTAAAAACTCAAGGGCTACATAAAACTATTGCCTATGTTTTGTTGAATCATTTAAACAGAAGTATTAAGGCTTCTTTAGGTTGAGACTCAGATGCTGTTAACGGGGGAAAGTGCTTCAAATAGCTAATCAATATCACCCAAAAGGGGTATTGTTTTTAGAAAAGCAAAAGCTCATATTTGACATTCTGCAACACTTTCTGCACCTGGGTGTTGGAGTAACGTCATTATTCTAATAACTGTTATTCCCCCAAAAGGGGTAGATATTATAAAAAAATTTTCTATGGCTTCTTTATTGATAACGAAATCCGGAATAATAACACATTGTAAGCTCACCAACCGGGAAAGAGAAATTCTAATTCATGTAAAAAATGGGTTGATGAATCGGGAAATAGCGGCTATAGAAAACATTAGTTTAGAAACCGTAAAAACGCATTTGAAAAACGCTTACAAAAAGTTAAATGCCCGTAATAAAATTGAAGCACTTCGCTTAGCAAATTTTATTAAATAATTCATCATCGCCAATGACATAATAAATGATAAATAAGAAGAAGAAGTTCTAATTGCTGTTGCCAATACTATTCGCATCCAATTTTATACATCTTACTAATATTATAAACTTAGCCTTGCCACTTTAACCGTTTTCTCCTTATCGTCGGTCCAGGCAAAAATGATGTTATTGCCGGACTTGGTCATTTGTGGAAATCCACTCGAACGCGATTCTGATGAAGCAGCAATAGTTACAGGGAGTTCTTTCCTGCCATCCTTATGCACCTTCATAGCTTTTATCACTGAACCCTCCATCCAACTTACCATAACTGATGTTTCATCCAGCAACAACACATCTACACGCCCTATTGTATTTTTTTCAGCAGCTATACCTATTGGTTTACTAAAATTGGCTCCTCCATCATCGGAGAAAACAACTTTTACCTGGGGTTGCTCATTGGATGATGAAAACCAAGCAATGACCAGATTATTACCTTCTGCCGCAGACCGGGGTCCATTAACAGGGCAACCGGCAATTTTCCATTCGTCAGGATAAATGGTTTTAGGCTCTGTCCAATTTCCATTTACAAATCGGACAATTGAAATATCTCTTATTTCTTCAGCTGACCTGTCGCGGTAAATTACTACCGGCCCATTAGCAGTTATAGCAGCAGTAGTTTGGCAGCAATCACATACCCTGTCATCTAATTGCCACTCGGCAGTTTTTAATCCCTTCCTATCAACTACCGCACCGCGTAAACTCATATCACCGTGATGTCCGCCATTATGATGTGCTTCTGAATCGCTGCTTTCATTAACCGTATTTCTTCCATCAAGCCACGATACAAAAAAATGATCTTCATAAGGAATAAGAGAAACAAAGCCATGTTCTGCTTTTTTTCCGTCCTCATGTAATATTTTCAAATCACTCCACGACCTGCCATTATCTGAAGAGGCAATCAATTTTACGTCATATGTAAACTTGCCATCTGCACTTTTTTGCAGAATGTGAGCCATTAAATTATTATTGCCATCTGATGCTATCATTGGATAGTCTGCCCAATTAACAAACCAATTATTGCCAGAAGTAATTGTGATTGGCTGAGACCAGTTTTCGTTGTTTAGAACAGCAAATTTTAAATGGTGCTTGCCTTCTGCTTTTTGAATCCACGACAGGTAAACCAAACCATTTTTATCAGTAAATAAATAAGGCTCAGCGCTTGCAGTATCAGCTGGAGAATACTGGTGCTGTAACGAGCTTTCGCTGTTGGTGTTGTTGGTGTTTGTAGTCGAGTCATTACAGCTGGCAAACCCAATTAGAAGCAGTATAGCATTTAACAGCTTAATCATTTTGTTTTACAATTTTTTTGATCAAATCAATGTTTTGTTTTTCACTCCATTCTCGAAAACCTGTTTCTGAAAAAACCAGTTCTCCCTTGCGGTTAAAAATAAACGTTGTTGGTAAAGCCTGAACATTCATTTCTTCACTGTTTTCTATGCGTACATATTTGAAGTTATATTTATGATTGCTGATGAATTCTTCAATTTGTTCTGCACTTTCACTGGAAGCTAATAAAAATAAAATGTTTTCGTTTTGAAAAGTCCTTTGCGCCTCCTCAATGAACGGCATTTCCAGGATACACGGCTTACACCATGTTGCCCAAAAATTAATAAATATTGTTTTTCCCTGGTGTTCCTCTAGATTAATTGCTTGGCCATTAAGATCTGTCAACTTGATCTTGTCGATTGCACGAATTGTTTCAGCAGATGCATTGGGTTCTTCTTGTGATTTATTAATACAACCGCATAGCCCATTGAACATTATGATAGCTATTATATAATTACGCATCATCATTATTATATAAACTTAAGAATGTTAGTTTGAATCCCATCAAAGATTCTATAACCTCATAATACAGACCCATTGCAGGACCAGGTTTCAAGAAATTTCCTTGTAATGTAAAATGAACAATTAAAAAAAAGTAGAACAACACGTATTATGTATCTGTTTTACATAGATACCGCCCATATCTAATTCTTAATAATAGTAAATTCTACCCTCCTGTTTAATTGCCTGTTTTCAGGTGTATCATTGAGAGCAACAGGTTTGGTTTCACCATACCCCTGTGATGTGATCCTGGATGTTGCTATCCCTTTAGATAATATATATTCCATTACAGAGCGGGCACGGTTATCACTCAATTTATAATTATAATCATCAGATCCATAACTGTCTGTATGGGCACTCATTTCTATTTCAATAGCAGGATTTTCATTCAGCAACTGCACTACCCTGTTTAATTCAATAAATGATTCAGGCCGCAGGTCCCATTTATCAAAATCAAAAAATACATTGTTAAGTCTAAACACCTGCCCTACTTCTACAGGTACCAGGTAAAGATCTTTATGTATTTCCTTATACCCTTCTTTAACCAGGGAATCCAGATTTAAATTTTCTGAAATAGCAAAAAACTTATCAGCTGATGCACGGATACTGTAGTTCTTATCGTAAGGTAATACCATTTTAAAGGAACCATCTTCCGGATTGGATAGTCCGTTACCGGCAACAGTGCCCTCTGGTAAGGTTTCATAAATAAGCATGGCACTAAGTGGTTTTAATGTTTTTTTATTGTACAC
>JACDAZ010000477.1 GCA_013695175.1 Flavisolibacter sp.
GGAGATGCCTGATCCTGTAAAGACAGATCGTATTGAAGAACCATTTATAAAAGCACAGATCATTACCAAGCCCGAATATATTGGAAACATTATGACTTTATGTTTAGGGAAGCGGGGCATTTTAATAAATCAAAGCTATCTTACACCAACACGTGTTGAATTGATTTTCGAGATGCCTCTCACAGAAATTGTATTTGATTTTTATGATAAATTAAAATCTCAAACGCGTGGTTACGCTTCCTTCGATTACCATCCTATTGGTTATAGAGAAGCGGATATTGTAAGAATGGATATTTTATTAAATGGCGATAAAGTTGATGCTTTAAGTGCATTAATTCACCGTGGTCGTGCACATGATTTTGGAAGAAAGCTCTGTGAAAAATTAAAAGAGCTTGTACCACGACAGCAATTTCAAATAGCTATACAGGCTGCTGTAGGAGCTAAAGTAATAGCACGGGAAACTATTTCTGCCATGCGCAAAGATGTTACAGCTAAATGTTATGGTGGTGATATCAGCCGTAAAAGAAAATTACTTGAAAAACAAAAAGAAGGTAAAAAGAGAATGCGGCAAATAGGAAATGTGGAAGTGCCACAAGAAGCATTTTTAGCCGTACTTAAATTAGATGATTAAATTATAGTAGATTCTACTTCATTCAGTGCTTGATTAAGAAAAAAGCCACTTCTGATTTTTAATCCCATATCAAAAGCATTTTTTGATAATTTATAATATTCATGTTGATCCATGATATTAATAATCTCTGCAGCTTCATCCCATGATGAAGTTATAAACCCTAAATTATATTGTTTTATGAAATCTGCTATAGCACTTTCTTTCCAAACTATTACAGGAATTCCTGCAGCTAAAAAAACTGAAATTTTATGTGGAGTATTGAATCGCATATAATCTCCATAATTTCCTTTGCAAGTTGCTAATGATGTGCCATCCCAAACCATTCCAAAATTACCCTCCATTACATCTGGTAAAATTTCAGGTTCTTCTGGTCCTTTAAAAAGCAATCTTTCTACATTTAATAATGATTCAGATAGATCTTTCGTTTGACCATAAATGTTTATTATGAAATCATTATGCTTATTCAACCATTCTGGCAAAAGTTTAATAAACTCTGCTTTTTGAAGATTTGCTGCTATAATTAATGTTTTTTTAAAGGATCTGTTTTTAAAATAAACATTAGACTTATAGTCAAAAAGATTTAATACAGTTATTGGCTTTACAATTCCTTGATTAAAAAGATAGTCTTTCATTGCAGTATTATGTGCAATAATGTGAGAAAAATTATTAAGAATTTTTAGTTCCACTTTTAATAAGGTGGAATTATTAATCCTTAAACCATTAATATCATGAATGATAGCAACTGTATAAACTTTTTTTTTATTCAAAGCTTTAAATAGTAAGCGAAATGCTTTAGGCAGTAATGGAAAATGTAAAACAACTATGGACCTCTTTGATATATGTAAGTAAAGAAGAAAAATATGTATAATCCTGCATATTTTGAAAAATAGGAATGTACTGTTGATATACAACAGATAAATTGGAAGATAATTTTTTTCTTTAAGAAAAAATTCAACGTGTTTATATGCTATGCTAGCATTAAAACGATCGGTGTTTCTATAAATTTCGCTTAAAAAAAACTTCTTCATTAACTGCTTTTTGAACTAGTTGCGTTCTAAATTGAATGACTTTATAATAAATTGAAGTATGGTAACCAATACAGGGTTTTTAAAAATAAATAACTGTATTAAAAAATAAATAGGTAAACAAATTAAAATAGAAAAAATCAAAACGACATGATTGCTTTCAAAAATATATCTGCAGGAAAATACTACTGGTAAGAAAAGCAAACTAGTTAAAACTATAGTAGAAATTTTTATTACATCTGCTTTAAAAATTACTTCTTTTTTAGCCCAGTACAACATTAATAAAGTAATTATTAATTCTGTAACGATACATGCAATAGCAGCTCCTAATTCTTTATAGTAATAACAAAGCCAAAGATTTAGAAGTATACTTAAAAAACTTCCAATTGTTACAACCATCAACATTTTATATTCTTTATTAAATGGCAGCAAAATTTGAATTCCAAATATATTGCTTAGTCCAATAAGTAAAGGAAGAACAGAGAGAATTCTTAATACTGAAACTGTTGGAATAAATTGTTCCCCTGCTAAAAGCTTCACAATTTCAGGTGCCAATAAATAGAATAAAAAACATATAGGAATTGAAATGGTAAATACATATTGAACTGAAACATTTATAATTCTGTTGATTTCTATATAGTTTTTTGATGCATGTAAAAATGAAATTCTTGGAAATAAAACATTCCCTACACTATCTATAAAATGTTGAGATAGTCTAATGATCTTTAATCCTGTAGTGTAAAATCCTACAGCAAGACTACCTGATACAATACCTAATATAACTGAATCAAAATAAGTATATAAACTAATTGCAGCCGAAGTAAGAAAATATAGAAACAAGTGTTTTAAATGTTTTATAGGCTTAACATCCAGCGTTAAAATAGGACTTTTTTTTAATGTAAATATTAAATCTGCAGCTATTAAAGCAATGTTTGATATTATTAGTATAGCATAATATATTATGTAATCTTCAGGAGCCTTAACAAGTAAAAAGATGAAAGCAACAGATAAAATTTTAATAAAAAATGAACGTTTTGCTACAAAACGAAATTCTTCAAATCCTTGAATAAACCATTCTAATGCAAATGAACTTATAAGTATATTCAAAGAAGAAAGAATAATTAAATTTTTTTCCTTAAACAATTCATCGTTCAAAGAAGTTATACCTATAAAAATCAATAATCCTATAATAGAGAAAAATAAATGAATTAATAATAATTCAGATACCAGAGTTTTTAATTGTGACTTATTGGTTCTGTTTTTGGCTATTTCCTTTACTCCATATATGGGAATACCAAAAGCTGTAAAAAGGAGAATAATTTGTGCAGTATAATCTATAAAATTTATTTTGCCTAAGCCCTCAGGACCTATGACTCTGGCTATATAGGGAAAAGTAATAATAGGGGCTACTATTTGTAGCAAAGAAGCTATTAAATAATAAGAAACATTAGATTTTAAATTTCTCACAATTAATCTGTAAAATATGTACTTTACAAATCAACAAAGAATTATTCTTTAATTTCCTCTTTTCTTTTTCTTATTTTTTTCAATATTATTAATAGGCTTCTTCTCATGATTGAGTTTTCCATCATCATCATGCAAAGGATCAGGCATGGGAAACTCTCCATCTTTTAATTTAAAGTCGAAAACTTTATCAACATGAACCCATTTGCCATTTTTCCATCTAAATCCCTGGTAATCCCCATCAGGAATAAAAGTGTAAGGTTTGTCCGGTTCATCAGTTTCAGAAATAAGATGATCTATTAGAATCATTTCCTCATCATCTACAAAATTTACTAAGGTTCTTGCTTCCTTATTGTACTCAATATTGTAACGGTGAAGAACTTTTTTCCTCATGGCACCGGTATCATTTTCAAAACTGAAAAAAGGCCCACCAAAAACTGGTTGATTACGTTCATTGAAGGTCAAAACTTCTATCCATTTTTTTGTACTTCTTACACTATGCTGGTCTATTCCAAAAAGAGTATAATAATTTTTCCCGTTATGCTTGTTATGAATAATATTATAATAAACTGCACCTATCCAATTATCTTTTGTTCTGATTGAATCATTTGGATTAGAAGTGAACTCTGAAAAATCAGTAAGGGGAATTAACCTTAATGATCCATCATCAGTTTTTAATTGGATAGCACCTCTTTGCCTGGAATAATAATCATCAAAAGCTAGTGACCAGGTAAAAATGCGAAAACTGCTGTCGGGTGAATATAATTTTGAGATGCCTATTACCGAATCAAAAGGATAATGAAACGAATTTTTTACCTGAAGTGTTCTAACTAGTGTACGGATAAAAACACTGTCATTGCGCATTCTTCCTTCAGTTAAGCTATCAATGATCAGGTTTTTTGCTAAGCCTTTTAAAGTATCTTCTTTTTGTATTAATTGCTTAAGTTCTGCAGAACTTATCTTTTGGGTATAAGCAGAAGCTGCAAAAAACAGAGTAAGAATTATAAAAAGAGATTTTTTCAATGGCTTGAATTTCTTTGCTAAGAACGACAAAAAAAATCAAAAATTATCCTAAGATTCAAGAGCCTGAGCAAAGCTTTCTAGAGAAGGAAATATAAAATCAATATCAGCATGAGGAAAAGGCTGATTAGGATTTGTAGAAGTAATAAAAACAGTTACCATGCCAGCAAACCTTCCAAAACGCATATCGCCTGGTTTATTACCTACCATAATAGATTTTTCCGGGACAATGTCCTTAAAATCATGAATGGCTTGTAAAGCCATTCCAGGGTTGGGTTTTCTATCAGGATGTTTATCACTTGTTTCTGTGCAATAATATATTTTATCAATTTTGCCTCCGGCTGCTGTTATTTCTTTTTGCATTTCTTTGTGAATTTCACGAAGCTCCACTTCTGTCATTAGAAACTTACCCACGCCTCTTTGATTACTTACAACAATTATTCTTTTAAATTTTTTATTAAGTCTTTTTAGTGCAGCCAAAACTCCGGCACTGAATTTAAATTCATTCCAATTCAAAATATATCTTCCCTCTATCTCGTCATTTATTACGCCATCTCTGTCTAAAAATAAACTCCAGTTTTCATCTATATCCTTTAGTTCAGGTTTCTGACGATTCAAATCTTGATTTGCTTTATTATAATCATCAGAAATCCCGATATCAATAAAATAGCCGTCCTGAACGTAACCAAAAAAAGCATCCTCGTTAAGATGTTTTTCTAAAAAATCACTCTCAAACGAAAACTTATTCCCAGGATTTAATTGATTGAACCCATTTTTATTTAGGATATAAATACCACCATTTATAAAGCCATCGCTGTTTTCTTTTTTTTCTGAGAAAGAAGTGATCTGCCCTTCTTTATCTGTAATTACAGCTCCATACCTGTCAACATTTTTTAAATGTTTTAATGCAAGCGTGCAGATCGAATTTTTTGCAAGATGAAAATGGACTATACCATTATAGTTTATTTTAAAAAGCGTATCTCCATTTGTAATAATAACATTTTCGCCTGTAGTTTCAGCAAGAGCTGCTTTAATGGCTCCCCCTGTACCCATAGGTTCATTTTCCACTAAAACTTTAAAAGAGAGAGTCGCATATTGTTCTTCCAGGTATGATATGATAACATCAGCTTTATAACCAAGTGCAAATATAAAATGCTGCACTCCCTGCATTCTTAAATAGTCAATAACATAGAATATAAACGGTTTACCTGCTACCGGAGCCATAGCTTTAGGTAAACCGGGTACAGTTTCTTGTAACCTTGTTCCCTGACCACCCGCTAAAATGATTGCCTCAGATAGCATTTGCACCAAAGTATTTTTCTTCCACCATTTGGCAAATAATATGTCCCAGGAGCATATGTGCCTCCTGTATTCTTGGGGTATCGGAGGAAGGTATATTTATAATATAATCAGACAAAGATTTCAACAACCCTCCGCTGATGCCGGTAAAACCAACAGTTGTAATTTTCTTTTCTTTTGCAACCTCAAATGCTTTTACTATGTTAGCAGAATTGCCTGATGTAGATAGTCCTATCAATATATCACCCGGCTGACTAATTCCTTCTATTAGCCTTGCGTACACTACATCATAACTATAATCATTTGCAACAGCTGTCAGGTAAGATGTATTACAATGAAGCGCTTCTGCCGGTAATGCATTTCTATCTAAATAAAAACGTCCTGATAATTCTGCAGCTAAATGTTGTGCATCTGCTGCACTGCCACCATTACCACAAAAATAAATGCGGTTACCGTTTTTAAAAGCCTCAACTATTTTATCAGCAACTAAGGATACAGTCGTTAGCAACTCGCTATTATTTAAAACCTGCTGTTTTACATTTATGGATGCTTCTATGATTTCTTTTATTTTATTCATATCAGATAGTCCATGTTTTTAATCCATGTTTTACAAATTGATAATTACGATTTTCACCGCCAAACTTTTTAAGTTCTTTAATAACATTATATTTTGTATGGTAAGGGCAGTAAAAAATCATATAGCCTCCGCCACCTGCACCGGATATTTTACCACCGGTAGCACCGGCATTTTTGGCAGCCATGTAAATTTCTTCCATTAATGGATTTGATATACCCTCAGCCATTTTTATTTTTTGCTTGTGTCCAAAATCAAATATTTCTCCTATATCATCAAGATTTCCTTTTAATACCGCTTCCTTCATAAGTATAGCCTGCTGTTTCAACTGGTGCATCGCTTCAATTGATGATTCCATTTTTTCAATTACATTCTTTGCTTGTTGTTCTATAATTTCTGAGGAATTTCTATTAATTGTTGTATGATAAAGAAGCAGGTTGTTTTCCAACTCCAAAAGATAATTTTGTTTTATTCGCAGCGGGTTTACTATTACTTTATCATCATTATAAAATTCCATAAAATTTACACCCCCAAAAGTAGCTGCATATTGATCTTGTTTACCACCTGCCATTTTCAATTGATTTCTTTCTATTTCATAAGCATAATGTGCAAAATCATATTCACCCAATGGCAACTTTAAATATTCTGCAAAGGCACCAATTATAGCTACAACCAACGTAGAAGATGTACCTAACCCTGAGCCTGCAGGTGCATCTACAAAAGTGGAAAGTTTAATGCCTGTATTAACGGGTCCATAATCTTTTACAATTGCATTAAAAACACCTTTCAATAACATAAGATCACCATTAACTGGCAGCTTATCAATCAAATCAAATTCTTCTGTTTTATTCTTATCATATGCCTGGATGATTATTTTGTTTTCAGGCAGGGGTTCAATGGTTGCGTGTGCAAAAAGAGAAATCGTTGCATTTAACACACTGCCTCCATATAATTCACTATAAGGACTAACATCTGTACCTCCACCTGCCAAACCTATTCGTAATGGCGCTTTGCTTCTATAGATCATAAATGTTTTGCCAGGCCTGAATTTTAAAAAACGTTTATAGTTTATTTTATTATACCTGCAACTCTCTTTATTGCTTTGGTTAAATTACTCCAACTGTATTTTTCCTTTTCTGTACGAAGATGCTGAATAAAATGTTCCTGCCCTAATTGGTAAAACCTGGTTATAGCGCTTGCAATAGAATCCGGATCAGGTTCACAAATCAGTCCTACTTTTTCGTGTGGAACTAAAGAAGGTAAGCCACCAACATTTGTTACAATCATTGGCTTTTCAAAATGATAGGCAAGGGGGGTAACACCACTTTGTGTTGCATTTCTATAAGGTTGAATTACACAATCTGCAGCACATAAATAATATTTTACTTCTGTATCCTCTATAAATTGAGTTTTTAAAATTATGGCT
>JACDAZ010000497.1 GCA_013695175.1 Flavisolibacter sp.
GGTAAGGGTAATACTTCCTCCAGTCATCGCCATATTTGCGTTTGATGTGTATGATCTCAGATTTTAAGTGTCTTTCTCTTTCTTCCTCCGGTGAAAGTTCTTCATCAGAAAAACCCGAGAAAAATTCAGAATAAAATGCACATTGGCAATAAGATCCTAAAGCACATTTTTTATGTTCTGTGCCGGTTTTACATAATTCAAAAAAACCCATGTGCCATCTTTTTATTTTCACATCCTGGTCAAAATTTTCGCGGATAGCTGCATATTGTATGCGAACCGGAACGGTAGTTTGTAAAACAAAATAACAGTTATAAGCATCCAGCATATTTATTAGAGCATTTAGAACCATTTCCACCTGTTCTTCATTCAACATCTCCTCCGGAGGTAGCATTTCTTTGTTGATGCCTGACCATTCCTGCAGGTCGCGAACGGGTGCTGTTTCATCTTCCTCTTCATCAGTGATCCAGTCATGCAGATCCAGATTCTTATCAACAAATTGTATAGTTACATTTGCTGTTGCAAATGAAATATCTTCAAGAAGTTGAGTGATGTAGTTTTGCATGAGCTGAATTTTTAAATTTCAATCTGTTTTACTCAACCCCTAAAACAACCATAAGGGTCACTTTCTATTTCCAAAAGAAATCTTTGCAAATTTACCACCCAGGGTAAAGGATCATAGCTGTACCATTTCAGGTTACCTCTCATCCAATAAATATTCCATTGTTTTTTAGATTCTACCCAGGTTGCTTTTGCAAAATCGTAGTTTTTGATTATGGACTTGTTATTCCATTGAGGTCGTATCTCAAATAAATAAATTGATTGTTTGTCATATCTCCAGCCAATATCTAATTGTTTCCTGATTTCTTCGGGTGGGCGATGATCAGCAATATATGCATCCATTAATGCTGTAATTTCTTTTAATTGAGTTTCTTTAAAGGCCATTAATTTATTATTGAATCTTTTTACGGGTATTTTATTCTATAAATGCTAAACGCCATGGTACGTGTCTCCACGAACCTTAGGGTATTATGTCATTATGTAAAATAATAAATTAGATTATTATTATCATGAATTACTTTCTGCCTGGGTTGGTAATTATATCATATTTAATAACGCCGTGTCCCTTCGGAGACAAGGCTGGAACAAGAATGGTAATTATATATAGCAAAACAGGAGACTGGTGTAAATGTATTTAATAACGCCGTGTCCCTGTGGAGACACGGCTGGAACGGTTAAGTTTGAAGAATTATTTTTTCCAGACTTCTCATCAAACCAAAACCCCAATACCCACATAATAAGCCTAGCTTTGATGATTACCAATTTTAAATTTTTTATTATGAAACTAGTTAAAGTTATTGAAGTTATTTCTGCTTCAGAAAAAGGTATTGAAGATGCGGTTCACAATGCAGTTGCAGAAGTTTCTAAAACAGTTCGCAATATTGATTCTGTATATGTAAAAGAAATAAAAGCTCACGTAAAAGATGGTAAGGATACCACCTTTGGTGTTAACTGCAAGATCTCTTTCAGAGTAGAAAATGCAGGTGAGCAGAATTAATTTTTTTCCCTTATTAAAAATTAAAGCATGTTAAAAGAATTATTTGAGCTGGTGAGAGCCAATGCAGCAGAACCTGTTATTAATAATCCAGATATTCCAAACGAAAAAAATGATGAAGTTGTAGCCGAGGCTACCAACACCGTTGCATCTGGCTTACGCAATATAGTAGCCGGTGGTGGTGTGCAAAGCCTGGTATCTTTATTAAGTAATGGTAACAGTGATAAAAAAAGTTTATTGAGTAACCCTATTGTATCTATGATGATGGGACATTTTGCCGGTAAGCTTATGAACAAGTATAATCTTAATAATAACCAGGCAAACAATTTATCCGGCAGCCTTATACCCGGTATACTCAGTTCTCTAATCAATAAAACCAATGATCCTAATGACCAGCAGTTTTCGCTGGAAAAACTTTTGGGTTCTATTACAGGAAATAAAAGTGGTTTTGAGCATGGTGGTGGTTTGCAGGATTTGCTTCAACAATTGGCTGGCGGCAACCAACAGGATCAGAGTAGTAGTATGTTGGATATTATTAAAACTATGGCAGGTGGTGCCCAACAGCAACAGCAATCTAATGGTGATAAATTGCTGGATTTAATTAAAGGATTTACGAAATAAATGAAATTATTTTTATCAAAGTTGTTTCTGCAGGTGTAAGTGAAAAATTTTGTTATTAGATATTTTAATACGTCAGGAATGCTTATAAGCTTTGAGTTTTTTTATAACAATAAATCTTAAATAAGCAAACTAAAATTGTTGCTGTTTAAGTTTAAATTCTTTTGCTGCTTCTGTATATCCTCCATCTGCTCCATCAACAAAATGTATATGTTTATCATTGCGGTTTTCTATGTAACAGGTCATCACGCTTTCTTTGCTTAAGTGATGACCAAAAATGAGCCGGCCTTTTAATTCCTGGTCCTTTAGGTAATTTAAAAACAATATGCGTTTGTCCATTTTGCCAGTGATGATGGTATTTATTCGACCATCTACAATTAGTGTATCGGCATTTTTTATAACCTGGTTCAGGTACTCTTTACCGCGAAGTGAATTTATCCTCCAGTTATACCTGAAATATAATTTGCCAACAAATGTTTTTAAAAAGGTATTTGTAAAATAGTTTGCTTTCCATTTACCATAACGCACCATCATTTCTTTTTTAATCTTATCAAAACTCAATAAAAGTTTAAGCCTGTGGAGCGATAATGGATTGCGCATTTCAATATTACCATATATCTCTTCTACTTTTATAAGTACGTCCCGGTAAACCTCAGCCTGCTTCAGGGGATCAGCACCTTCCACGAGGTAACAAACAATTTCGTTCTCTATAGTTGGCGGCTTTATCCTATCCCATCTGCATTCAAGACCATCAAGATTAAGCAATGTATCTTCAACATCTATTTCTTGTGCAACGGGTGCTTCTTTTATTATTTGTTCTGCATACTGAAGTCCATCCCCCAGCACAATTGCTTTGTTAAAACCGGGTCCATACCATGCTTTCGCTATTTTCAAAATTCGGCCTTCACATAACACAACTTTTACTGAAATACTACCTACATGCATTTCCAGCCCAAAATTTGCTAAACTATTAAAATTGTGAACTTTTAATGCAGCCAGTACGTCGTTTAAAATTTCCCCTGGCACCAACAGTGTACCTCCATCGCCACCAAAAAAGAAAGGTATTTCTATATTTTGTTCCCGGGCAATATTTAACGCAGCTATGAGGCTTCCTGCAGCAACCAGGTTTACATCATTGTGTTTACCTGCGCCGACAGCAGCGGTGGAGTTCTTTACATCTGAAATAATGATATACCAATCAGCAGGTACATCATGAAAATTTTGGTCGTAAAAAATCTCGTGTATCGGAAGCCTTAGCTCAGGAAGTTTCTTATAAAAATTTTTATCGCTCATGAAATAACTCCAGGGATACGTTTTTGATGGAAGGTAAACTTATACATTAACATCCCTCAAAATCATGCAAAGATTTTTTAGCGGGATCATGAACCCTTTACTC
>JACDAZ010000502.1 GCA_013695175.1 Flavisolibacter sp.
TAGTAAAGCAAATATGCCCTGTGTCATAGCCGGTGTTCCTTCATCGGGTACACGGGTTTCATAATACTCCAGGTCTTTTTTTATTTGTACAGGATCCGTTATAGATTTTAAAGGATGTGCCAGCAGGTTTACATCAGCTTGCTTTATGCCTTCTCCTTCATAAGTTGCGTGTTCCTTTGTTACGCCATCCGCCATTTTTAAAATGGGAATATTATTAGCCACTGTCACCCAGTCAGCATCAGGTGTTAAACCTAATATTTTTGCAGCCTGTGTTGCATATTGAAGATTGGCTTTGGCAGCGGCATTAGTAAAAGCATTATTATCTACATTTTCAGCCCATTCATCGGCAGCTACTACATTTTTTATATCATATTTGCCGGGACCATTTCTTTCAACGCGACTAGCCCAAAAATCGGCTGTTTCTTTTAAAATGGGATATCCTTTATCTCTAAGCCATTGCCTGTCCTGTGTTACCTGGTAATAGGTCCATGCAGCAACACCCACATCTGCCGTTATATGATGTTCAAAGGGCCCGCTTAATGCCCAAACCGGTGTTTCTTCCACGCCTGATTCGGCACTCTCCCAGGGAAACATAGCGCCTTTAAACCCCTTGGAAAAAGCATTGCGCTTTGCCGCTTCCAACCTTTGAAATCTATATTCCATCATGGATTTTGCCAGCTCAGGCTGCATTACCAGTACTGCAGGAAACATCCATATTTCTGTATCCCAAAATACATGTCCATTATAACCTAAACCACTCAATCCCATTGGTGATGGCGATAAAGCTGTACCGGCCCTGCTGAAAGAGTAAAGATGATACAACATACTACGAATATCCTGTTGTTCCTGGGCTACTGATGCATCGTTTCCTTCAATAATGATATCGCTTTTCCATAATTCATCCCATGCCCGTTTGTGAAAATCCAATAACCGCTGTTTGCCCTCCAGTTTGGCATAAATAGTAAGGCGTTCAGCTTCATTTAAAGGATCATCGTGATGGGCAGAAGTGATGGAAGTACCGGTAACAGCATATGAATAATTTTGGCCTGTTTTTATTGCTTTACTAAACTTCATCAGGTGCATATTGTTATCCCACATTTCATGTATCACTCTTGGTTCCTCTCCATGATGTTCGCTAAATAAAAAAGAATTACTGGCACACATCAGCAATTTACCTGTTGGACTTTTTGCAGACGAAGTCAATAAAGAAATCAACACATGAGGACGGTCAATTTCATTATAGTAATTCTGTACATCACGCAGAGCATCCGGTGCTTCCATAATACTGCTGGATGTAATACGGATGTCTTTTTTTGCTGTTACCTGCACATCCATTAAAACTGTAAAAGGCAACTGACGGAGTGAATAATAAGAATAAGATATAGTTGCTTTATCTTCAAAATCAAATGAGGAGGTGAATTTTGCCTGCCTCATATCCAGTTCCTGCTTGAAATTGGTAACGTTCCTGCCATCAATACGTTTACCATCAATCTCCAGGTTCATATTCAGCAGGTTAAAGCTGCGGAGGAAATTACTGACCCTTCCCCTCCCATATTGGTCATAAGCACCTGCTAGAACAACATCCTTTATTTTAAAAGGCTCCGGTGATGAAACAATGCCAATCATACCATTAGCAACTGTGATCCCATAGTAATTCGAAGGGTCAATATTTTGAGCCCTGATAATCCAGGGATCTGCTGTTTGAGCAAATAAAAGATTGGGTACAAGTAATAAATGAAAAAAGAAAAAAGTTAGAATTAGTTTCATATCCGAAATTTAACACACTCTAATGTAAGCTAAAGAAACAACTAAGGAATAATATTGTATAAAACAATAACATACTTAAATGTTTTTGCTAAACAAGTATGATCTTCATTGTTTATGAGAAAAATAATTATAGGCATTTTAATATTATTGGCTGTTGTTGTAATTGTCTATGCATTCATACCTGCTGTTGATAAAATCAACAGCAATATTTATATAAACTCAAACTACAATAATGTAACAAGGAGTTTACATGAAAAACATATGTGGGAACAGTGGTGGAATGAGCATCATATCAATGATCTTATTTATGAGGAGTCGAATTTTGCATTGCAGAATAGTTTTTTAAACATAGCAGAAGTAAATATTAAAGAATCTAATAGTTCCGGCACCAGCCTGATCACAGTTTTACAATTAAACAGGGATTCTTCTATTGTGGAATGGAAATATAATATCCACAGCTCTGAAGCATATAATAATAAAATCAAAAAATATTTCAGATCAAAAGAAATAAAAAAACAATTTGAACAGAAATTACAGGATCTAAAAAAATTTGTTGAAGATCCAATGAATATTTATGGGTTGAATATTCAGCAAGAAAAAGTAAAAGACAGTTCATTTATCTCTATTCGTACTACATTAACTGCTTATCCTGCAACAGAAGATATTTATAATCTGGTTGACCAGTTATCAGAATACATTCAGGAATCCGGAGCAAAGGAAACAGACTACCCTATGTTGCATGTAATGCAGTCAAATGGCCGATATGAAATAATGGTTGCCATTCCTGTAAACAAAAATTTGCCTGCAAAAGGGAACATACAACCAAAGCGAATGGTGCTGGGAAATATTTTAGTGGCAGAAGTAAAGGGTGGTGATGAAACAGTGAGAAAAGGATTAATGGAATTTGATACTTATGTAACCGATTATGGTAAAAATTCTCCTGCTATACCATTTGCTTCTTTAATTACAGACAGAAGAAAGGAAAGTGATACAAGTAAATGGATAACAAGACTTAATTACCCGGTTTTTTAATTAGTTTTTCAATTTTTCAAAACTTATCACCCTTACACTGTCAT
>JACDAZ010000509.1 GCA_013695175.1 Flavisolibacter sp.
AAAAGTATATCAGATCTAATCCCAATTACAAGTGTCTTTGCTTTTATTTTTTTCAGTGCATCTTCAATAGAATTTCGTCCCCTTCCCAAATCATGATAATCCATTGATTTACTTAAAATGTAATAACTAAATGCATTAAATCTTTTAGCCAGCTTTTCTCCCTGGTACTTTTGATAGGTTTCAGCACGAAAGATCTGTTGATCCCGTGGAAGATCTTTTGTATCTGCTGTTACGCCTTCCTGATTAAAATAATAGGTATAATAATTTCGATAGGAAAGTAGGGCAATAGCACGTGCTGCTTTCATTCCTTCCATTCCGGCTGATGCATGTTCATTTTTCCATCCAGGATCGTTTTCAATACAAATACGTTGCGTTGCATTAAAAGCAATTGCCCAGGGTGAGTGTTTTGCATTGGTAGCAAGAGGAAAAATAAAGTCAAAAAGTTCAGGCTCCTCTACTGCCCATTCCAGCAATTGTTGTCCTCCCATGGATCCACCTAATCCAATATGTATTTTATCAATCCCTAAAAATACTTTTAGATGTTGGTATACCCTGATCATATCCCTTGTAGTAAACAAAGGAAATTTATGATAGTATGGTGTGGCTGTAACAGGATTTAGATCTAAAGGACCAATACTGCCATAACAACTTCCCGGCATATTTACACAAACAATAAAATATTCTGCCGGATCAAAATATTTTCCTTCTCCTACTAAACCATACCACCATTCTGCCGGATCACTATTGGCGGTTAAGGCATGAAAAACCCACACCACATTATCTCCCTGTTTATTTAAAGTACCATATGTGGTATAAGCTAAATGAAAGCCGGGAATAGTTATTCCCGACTCCAGATGAAATTTTAGATCTGAGTGAAAGACTTTTACCATATCAGATAAATCAGGTAAGCAAAACCGAATTTGTTACTGAATAATTTATCTGTGTAATATTTGATAAATTGTCATTTACCGGGCATCGATCTTTTACTTTGGAAATTAACTCTGTAATCACAAAATCAGGAGCATCTGAATCAATATCCAATTGCACATTAATGTTATGAAAGCCTGCCCTGTTAATTTTAGAAGTACCAAATAACTTTGAGGGATCAATGTTACCATCAATATTAATAATTAAAGAATTGATATTGATTCCTTCTTCCCGGGCTATAAGATAAAACACCACATTTAAACATCCAGCATAACTTCCTAATAAATATTCTACCGGGTTAGCTCCCTCATCGCTGCCACCTAATAAAGGTGGCTCATCTACAATGAAAGAAAATTGTCTTGCCTTTACATCCAACTTTGTTGGGCTCAGGCTTTTACCTTGTATGGAAAAATTTAAATTATTTGACATAGTTGTATTTAATTAATTGATGAAGGAATTAGCTAACAAGCTGATTAGAGAAAACTTTTTCAAATGCCTGTTCAAAATCTGCTTTGATATCTTCTATATGCTCAATTCCTACACTAATACGAACCACATTGGGTTCTACACCAGCAGCAATTTGCTCTTCGGCTGCTAATTGTTCATGTGTAGTTGAAGCCGGATGAATAGCTAATGTTTTAGCATCGCCTACATTTGCCAGATGACTTATTAATTTTAAATTATCAATAAATGAAATGGCGTTTTCTTTGCCGCCTTTTATTCCAAAATTTAAAATACCACCAAAGCCATTTGGTAAATATTTTGTCGCCAGCTGATGATAAGGGCTGCTCTTTAATCCCGGGTATTGTACAGAATCTACCTGCGAATGTTGTTCAAGCCACTGAGCCAGTTCTAATGCATTTTGTACATGACGTTCAACTCTAAGTGATAACGTTTCTAAACCTTGCAACAATAAAAAAGAATTAAATGGACTTAAGCTGACACCAAAATCACGTAAACCTTCTACTCTGGCCCGGATAGCAAATGCAATGTTTGGTAATCCTAAAGGATTTCCTTCACCAAATATGTCCCAGAATTTCAATCCATGATACCCTTCTGAAGGTTCAGTAAACTGTGGAAATTTACCATTTGCCCAGTTGTAGTTTCCTGCATCTACTACCACGCCTCCTATGGAAGTTCCATGACCCCCAATCCATTTGGTAGCACTTTCTACAACTACATTAGCTCCCCATTCTATGGGCCGAAATAAATAACCACCTGTGCCAAATGTATTATCCACTACCAGTGGCAGATCATACTCCTTAGCGAGGTCTGCAAATTTTTGAAAATCAGGAATGTTCAATCTCGGATTACCAATGGTCTCTAAAAAAATAGCCTTAGTATTCTTATCAATAAGTGGAACAAAACTTTCTACGTCATCCCCGTTAGCAAAACGAACATCTATGCCCAGTCTTTTAAAAGCGACTTTAAATTGATTATAGGTTCCCCCATATAAAAATGATGTACTAATAAAATTATCGCCTGCCTGTAAGATATTGTTCAAAGCCAGGAATTGTGCTGCCTGTCCTGAACTTGTTGCCACTGCCGCAACACCACCTTCCAACGCAGCAATTCTTTTTTCAAAAACATCGGTTGTTGGATTCATGATACGCGTGTATATATTGCCAAATTCCTTAAGACCAAACAAGTTTGCTGCATGTTCAGAGTTATTAAAGCCATAAGAAGTAGTCTGGTAAATAGGAACCGCTCTTGAGTTAGTTGTAGGATCTATCTCCTGACCAGCATGAAGCTGAAGTGTTTCAAAACGTAAATTGCTCATAAAAAAAATTTAAAATGATTAAAAAAGATAGCAAGCAATCGAAGAAATAAAAGTTGTCGGGGGATTAACTAAAGTATGCCTTACGGCATACAATAAAGGCAGCAACAAAGTAAATTAAAAGAGTTTGTATATGGTCTTGACTTCATGGCTACTTCAAATTTATATTATGTAACGAGACTTAAAAAATTTATTTTAATAACAAGAGATATTTAAATAGAATTTCTGCCAGCGTTAACAATTCCAAATGAAGATCTTACAACCAGTTTTTTGAATGCGTCTGTTAAAATTCCTTCCTCCCCGTTTCTTAACTCTGCAAGGGCATATTGCTGGATGGTTGTTAATGGTAAAACGATTCTTTCCCGCATTTGAATAGAAAGTTTTTCAACCGGGTAATCTTCCATTAATTCCTCCTTTCCTGATACCAGAAGCAAATATTTTTTAGTCAGTTCAAATTCCTTAAAAATCAGGTTCCATATACCTTCATATTGGGGATGGTTTTTTAAATACTCTGTTAAAGGAAAGAAAGTTTTTTTCATTGCCATTTCACAATTATCCAGCAAGGTTTTAAAAAATAAAGAATGCCGGTAAAGATTCTTTACAGCACTTAATTTTCCATTCTTCACTATAACCTCCATTGCGGTACCTACACCATAAAACCCGGGAACGTTGAGTTTTAACTGGCTCCAGGCCCCAACAAAAGGTATAGCTCTTAAATCCTTAAGATCCAGACCCTTTTGTTTTCCTCTTTTTGTCGGTCGACTTCCAATATTTGTTTCACCATAATAGTTTAATGGACTCACATTTATGAGAAAATTCAAAAATTGGGGATGCTTTTTAAATTCATTATAGGTATCGTAGCTTATTGCTGCCAATTCATCAATTAATTGTTCATCTTCTGCACGCAAATTATTTGTCCTGGGAAACAAATCATTTGTTATACCTGCATGAAGCAATTGTTCTATATTAAACTGAGCTCCCTCTATATTACCAAAAGTGGAACTTACAGTTTGACCCTGTATCGTTAACTGAATTTCTTTTGTAGAAATATTACTACCCATTGATGCATAAAACTTATGAGTTTTACCACCACCTCTTGCCGGAGGCCCACCTCTGCCGTCAAAAAAGATGACACTGATCCCATGTTTTTCTGAAATGGCCGTAAGTTCTTTTTTTGCTTTAAAAATGCTCCAGTTGGCCATTAAATAACCTCCATCTTTTGTACCATCAGAAAAACCAACCATAATGGTTTGAGTCTTATTACGCCTTTCTAAATGCTCTTTATATATATTGTTTGAATAAAGCTGGTGCATTACAGAAGTAGCCAATCTCAGATCATCTATAGTTTCAAAAAGTGGAACTATATCTATATTCAGCGATGTTTTGTTCCAGCCATTTAACAAAAACAAATGATACACTTCCAATACATTTAAAGCACTATGACTCTGGCTGATGATGTACCTGTTACAACCTCTTTCGCCATTGTATTTTTGAATAACAGGGATTAATAGAATAGATAAAATAGTGTCTTTGGAAATATCATTGTATAAATCTTTGTCTACAGTTCCTGCAGATTTTTCTAAAGCAAAAATTTTTTCCTCATCAGATAAATTTGCGTAATCAGCTGGCAGCAGTTTTTCCTTTTCTGCAATTTCTTCCAACACTTTGTTGTGAACTGAACTTTCCTGCCTGATATCTATTGAGGCAAAGTGCAATCCAAAAACTTCAACTTTATATTTTAGATTATTCACAAGGGAAAGGAACAAACCATTATGCTCTTTTACCAGTATTTCGCTGATAGATTGCAGGTACTGGACGATTTCGTTTTTTGTGAGTGTTGTTTTTTGTTCGGGGATGAAAATATTTTCATATAATTTCATTTCCAGCTCCAGTAGTATTGTATCCACACCTTTAAAAGTTAGTCTTCGCTTCAATTGTCGTACATCCAGGTAATAACATTTTAAGATACTTGATCGTAATGCATCAGCAACTTTTTGAGTTGTATCAGCCGTAACATTGGGGTTTCCATCCCTGTCACCACCAGGCCAAAATCCTAAGCTAATAATATTGTGATCATTTGAAACCTGGTTACTAAAGCGGTCTTTTAACAGAGAGAGGATTCTGCCCCCGGCATTATAAAATATGTTTTCCAGGTACCATATCAGGTTCATAGCCTCATCGTAAGGTGATGGTTTTTCTTTTTTAAAAAAAGGAGTTTTTCCAAGTTGCTGCAAATACAGGTTGACCCTGTTAGTATTATTTTCTTTTAAGGCTTTAGCCAAATCATTGATAATTCCAAGAACAGGACCAGGATAAAATTGTGTTGGATGAGCAGTCAAAACAAGTCGAACAGAAAAATCATTTAATTTTTTGGACAAGGCTTCCTGAGCTCCTTGTTCAGTAACTACTGATTCAAGGTGTTTTAAAGTTCCCACACCTTTTACGTCTGTTATTTCTTTGAAGGCAGCATCTTCCAAAGCATCAAACAATACTACTTGCCGCTCCATGTATTGAATAAACCTGAACAGCAAATCTACCCTTCCCTGATCATCCTTTAAAATAGTGTACCTGTCGAAAAAATCGTTTAAAATAAAAGTGGGACTTTGGCCTTTATCATATCCCTCCTCACAATGATTTAAAAGCAAAGAGAGAAGAATACCGGTTTTTTCAATCCGGTGAAAAGGAAGCGATGTAAACAAACTGTTGTATAGCTGGAATTTAATGCCTACATCTTTTTTAAAATATTCGAGTTCCAAACTTGATGATGACTCCATTAATTTTCAATCATTAACTATAAAAATACACTAAACAAAAGTTGAATAGACTTCTGTTCTCAAAGACTCAATTTCTTTTTATATCTTGTACTGTATTGTGCAGCGCAAGTTTAAATAAATTTATTTTTTTTTAAAATTGTCGTTCCTGCATCTAATACTTAAACTACTAACTTTTTGGGTAGTATCTAATGCTTTTGCTGGCGCTATATAAAAAATAAGAATAAACTTCTTTATTTAATTAATTTCAAAAGAACATGCAGGTTTTAAAATTTGGCGGAACATCTGTAGCCAATGCCGGGAATATCAAAAAAATAAAAAACATTATTCATACAAAAGCTACCCATACCAGGACAGTTGTTGTGGTATCTGCTTTTGCCGGTGTTACTGATAAATTATTACAATGCGGATCCCTGGCAGCTGATGGAGATAATAAATATAGTACCGAACTAAAAAAATTATCGGCACAACATTTAGAAGCCGTTAATGAGTTGATGCCGGTTTCGCACCAGAGCCACATGCAGATTTTTGTAATGCAGCAATTAAACCAGGTTGAAGATATATGTAATGGTATATACCTATTAAATGAATTTTCTGCTAAAACCAGAGATCGCCTGGCAAGCTATGGCGAATTAATTTCATCTAAAATTATTTCAGCTTTTTTTTCCTCTGAAGGGATAGCTAATTACTGGGTTGATGCACGTTCTATCATAAAAACCAATTCTCAACATACACATGCTATAGTTGATTTTCAAAACAGTGAAAAGTTAATCAATGAATTTTTTAATAATAATAATGATGGACTTATTATAATTCCCGGTTTTATTGCTTCTGATGAAGGAGGACATACTACAACTTTGGGAAGAGGTGGTTCTGATTATACAGCAGCTATATTAGGAGAAGCTTTGAATGCTGCTAATGTAGAAATATGGACCGATGTTTCAGGCATGATGACAGCCGATCCACGATTGGTTAGTAATGCAAAGCCTATCAAAGTCATTTCCTATCATGAAGCGATGGAATTATCTCATTTTGGGGCTAAGGTTATTTACCCGCCTACCCTTCAACCATTAATGAAAAAAAGTATTCCTGTCTGGATAAAAAATACTTTTTTACCGGAAGATTCCGGAACACTTATAAAATCGGATACTGTTAACAACGGAACTATGATACGCGGTATATCCAGTATAAGCCAGGTGGCATTATTGAGCCTGGAAGGTAGTGGCATGGTGGGTATACCAGGTTTTTCAAAACGGTTGTTTGAAGCTTTGGCACATCACGATATAAATGTAATTCTGATTACACAAGCCTCATCTGAACATTCTATTTGCGTAGGTGTTGAACATCAGTCTGCAGCAAAAGCTAAAGAAATTATTGATAAAGCATTTGCCCTGGAAATTGAATTGCAGAAAGTTCATCCACTTGTTATAGAAAAAGATCTTGCCATACTGGCCTTAGTGGGCGATCAAATGAAAAGTCATCCAGGAATAAGTGGAAGAATGTTTGGTATTTTGGGTAGAAATGGAGTGAATGTTAGAGCCATTGCACAAGGTTCTTCTGAACGAAATATTTCTGCTGTTATCAATTCAAAAGATATTACCAAAGCATTAAATGCATTACACGAAGAATTTTTTGAACCATCTTATAAGCAGCTTAATGTATTTATAGTAGGTACAGGGAATGTGGGCAGTAAGCTAATTGCTCAAATAGCACAGCAACAAGCTTATTTACAACAAAATCTTCTTTTACAAATACGGGTGGTGGCATTGGGAAACAGCCGGCGAATGATATTTAATGACAAAGGTGTAAACTTAAAAAACTGGAAGGAGGCATTAGAAAATGGTGAAGCAATGGATCTTGGAGAATACATTAACCAGATGCAACAAAAGAATCTAAGAAATTCTGTGTTTGTAGATATAACTGCCAGTGATAAAGTAGCAGCAGTATATGAACAAATTTTTATAAAAAATGTATCAATAGTTGCCTGCAATAAAATTGCCTGTTCTTCTCCCTACAATTATTATTTTAAACTAAAGGAATCAGCAAGAGATCATAATGCTTCTTTCTTTTTTGAAACGAATGTAGGTGCCAGCCTGCCTATTATAGCTACATTGAATGATTTTTTAAATAGTGGTGATACTATTACCAGGATTGAAGCAGTGTTGAGTGGTACACTAAATTTTGTATTTAATAATTATGATGGCAAAATCTCTTTTGCTGAAGTTGTAAGACAAGCCCAAAAAGAAGGATATACAGAACCGGATCCAAGACTTGATTTAAGTGGAATGGATGTGATGCGAAAAATTATGATCCTTGCCCGTGAATCGGGAGGTAAATTAGAAATGGAAGATATTACAAATGAATCCTTCATGCCTTCATCTTGTATGAAGGGAAGTGTAGAAGATTTTTACAATGAGATGAAAAATGAAGAAGCACATTTTAAAAAGTTATTTGCCGATGCAGAAAAAGAAGGTAAAAAATTAAAATTCGTTGCTTCGTATAAAGATGGTAAAGCCTCTGTTGGTTTAAAACATATAGCTCCTGAACATGATTTTTATCATTTATATGGTAAAGACAACATTGTTCTGTTTTATACTGATCGTTATAACGACCAACCGATGGTTGTAAAAGGTGCCGGTGCCGGGGCTGAGGTTACGGCTTCGGGAGTTTTTGCTGATATAATCCGTACAATGAAAGCATGATAAAAAGGATGAGAAATAAGCAACCTTAAAACAATGCAATATATAGATGTTCATGATACTGCTTTTGTAACTGCCTATTTCAGATCATTGTATAAAGATGTGAGTCAGGATAAATATGCCTCTATATGGATCAGGGAATCCACTAAAAAATGGGCAGATGAATATTGTAGGCTTGTATCTGAATGGGAGCCAATCCTTCATTGCATCAGGAACAGGTATTTTCTGGATAAATTGACAGAAATTTCAAAAGCAGAAGATTTTCTGCTTATAAATATAGGTGCCGGTTTTAGTATGTATCCACAAACTTTAAAGGCTAGTATCACCACTATTGAAGCTGATTTAAAAGATATAATTGCCTTCAAAAAAAATAAGGTTGTGAAGTCAGTGGCAGAAGGTTTACTACCAGCACGACAACTTTATTTTTCAGCGTGTGATATAGCTGCTCACGATGGATTAACCCAATTAAAGGAACAGATCAATCAATTAAAAGGCACTCATAAATTAATTATTTTAATAGAAGGTGTTTTATTTTTCTTAGAAAAAGAAAATATCAAAAACCTTTTCAATTTTTGCAACACCATTCAGAAACAAGGAGATTTATTATTTTCTGTTTCTTACGATAAAGCAATTGAAGAAAAAGATGTCTTTTACCGGTTAAAGAATTACTTTGAAATTAATTTATCCAGCAGGAACAATCCTTATACTACACTGAAACCTCCTTTTTATTCAGCTTTGAATAATTATTCTTTGTTAGAACATACAAGCGGTTATGATTATGGGCTGCAACTGCAGGTAATAAATGATGCGGCAGAACCGGAACTATTAAATGAACATTTTTTTACTATGATGAGGAACTGATGCAAAATTTAAAGGATTACTTTCTGCCAATTCTATACAATCTTCCTTCATCTGTAATAGCATAGAGAGCTTCATCAACTCCTTCAATTACGGCTCTGAACCTTTGTTGCTGGTCGGCAAGTAAACGTTCTTCACCAATCACTTTTTTATTATCAATAACAAGGCGTGCAATATGATAGCTGTTTAATCCCCCAATAAATAAATTATTTTTCCATTCAGGTATAGCATTGCCCCGGTAAAAGGACATTCCACTTGGAGATAAAACTGGGTCCCAAAAATAAACCGGTTGTTCCATTCCTTCTTTTTGAGTGATTCCACTACCTATTTTAAGATTAGTATATTCTAAACCATAACTTATAACCGGCCAACCATAATTTTTACCCGGCTCAATTAAATTTAATTCATCACCTCCCCGTGGTCCCATTTCTGAAATCCAAACATCTCCTGTTTGTGGATGAAAATCTATTCCCTGGATATTTCTATGGCCATACGAATATATTTCTGCCCTGGCTCCCGCTCTTCCTGAAAAGGGATTACCTGCAGCAGGTTGTCCATCTTTTGTTATACGCAGAACTTTTCCAAGAGCCGAATTAAGATCCTGAGCCTGTACACGTCTTTCTTTTTTAAAACGATCTGCTGTAGTAACAAATAAATTCCCTGATTTATCAAACAGTATACGACCACCATAATGATTATCCCCGTCAAAAGCCGGTGAAGCTCTATAAATCACTCTGGCACTTTCAATGTTGCGATCATCAGCAGATAATACTCCTTTTGCCACTGAAGCTACATTACCATCATTTACTTTCTCAGAAAACATCCAATACAACATTCTGTTAGATTGAAAATCAGGATCAAGAGTAATACCAAGTAATCCGCCCTGACCTTTTGCTACCACTTCAGGTATCCCGGTTATTTTTTCGCTTATTTTTCCATCTTTTGTAACTATTCTGATTGCACCTTCTTTCTCTGTTATTATAAATCTTCCATCAGCTAGAGCAGCAATGCCCCATGGACTATTTAGTTTATCTGTAATAATACGAACCTCATAAGGAGTAGATGTTTTTACGCCAGCTACTCTTGTCTGACCTTCAAAAGCAGGTTTATAACCAACATCAGGTTTTCTAATTTCAACTGGTTCACCCGGTGTTTCATTTCCTATGGCCTCTTTTCTACTGGCATCATTTTTACCAAAGCTGCATCCAATTAAAAGTAAAATTGCTGCTGCCACATTTATATAAGTTACCATAGCTGTTATTTAAGATGAAAGAGTATTAATGCAAAGTAAAAATCATACCAGCTGAGATGGTATTTCAATTAAAACATTCTTCGTTTTTTGTAAAGACAGCAGGTAAAAATGAAAGGATTACTTTTAACTAAATCAGCCTGTTTATATTTAATACTTCAACGTAATGTATATTTTTCATGATCAAAAAGTGGAATTACGACGACACGACCAGGAGCCACCAGTACCTTTCATTTGGAGTGGCATCAAAAAAAATTCCTTTGATTTTGTCTTCGGACCTTCCAAAAGCGGTAAAACCACTTTTTGTGAAAACCTTGCTATGTGCCTTGCGGCACAGTTGCAAAAATTCTTTAACCAACCTATTTCTCCTGATGATTACAA
>JACDAZ010000522.1 GCA_013695175.1 Flavisolibacter sp.
CTATTGTGCTAACCTGATTCCTGTAAACTGCCATTGCAAATTTGTTTGAAAAAAATTACGATATGATGTTCTGCTGTGTCCTTCAGAAGTAGCTACAGATGCACCACGTAGTACCCATTGGTTCACCATAAATTTGCCATTGTACTCACCAATAGCGCCTTCTGCTTTTGTAAAACCAGGGTAGGGCAGGTATGCACTATCTGTCCATTCCCATCTTTTCCCCCATCTAAATTTAGATGCTGCTACTTCCCATTCGGCTTCAGTTGGAAGACGCATTCCTTTCCATGCTGCAAATGCAGTTGCTTCATAATAATTGATATGCGTAACAGGTTGTTTCGGATCAAGATTTTGTAAACCTTTTAATGTAAACACCTCCCAATTATCATTAATCAAATGCCAGTATAATGGAGATTTAATTCCATTTGATTTTACCCATTCCCATCCTTCTGAATGCCAGTAACGGAAATCTTCATAGCCACCGGTAGTAATAAAATTTAAGTATTCTTCATTAGTTACTAAACGGCTGCTGATTTTATATGGCTGCAGGTACACTTTGTGGCGATGTAGTTCATTATCAAAACAAAAACCCTCACCTTCAAAACCTATTTCATAAATACCTTCATCAATAGAGATCCACTCATTATTATTCTGCATTTGCACATCTTCTATTCCTTTATCATTATAAGCAGGAAAAAGAGGATTATGACCTAAAATAAATTTTATATCTGTATATAATAATTCCTGGTGTTGCTGTTCATGATTTAATCCTAGCAGCAGTATATTTTTTATATCATCTGTTATATCCTGTACTAAAAATGATTCCATTGCTTCATCTACATAATGGCGGTAATGGTAAACTTCTTCCACTGTAGGGCGACTTAAGTTACCTCTGTCTGTACGAATAACTCTTGCACCTACACTTTCATAATAACTATTGAAAACAAAATTAAAATCAGGATTAAACTCTTTGTAATCATTTACATAAGGTTTTAATATAAATGTTTCAAAGAACCAGGTAGTATGCCCTAAATGCCATTTAGGTGGACTTACATCAACCACCGGCTGCACTACATAATCTTCTATTTTCAGAGGGCGGCATATATTTTCTGAAATATTGCGTACAGCTTTATATTTGCTTGTAAAGTCAGTATTATTTTTTATAGATAACTTTTCAGAAAACAAGTGTCCTCCTTTACTTCTGCTTTTTTTTTCTATTTCACCAATTGATTTCATAGATAATATTTAAATAAGGTGCTCTTAATTGTCGTTAAAGTTTAATAAACCTGACGCTACCAGGGTTAGCCTCTTTGCTTAGTTCTCATTCAACATCTGTATAACGTTTCAGATCAGATATAGTTTTGATATTTAAATGGCGAGCCTGCTGTTCTCGCATCATTAATGCATAAGCATTATTAAATCCAATTGGTGAAAGCCATGTCAGGTCATACATGTTTTCAAATTCAGTTTTTACATAATTATATACACTGTCCCTGCTGCCAATAAGTTCTGCCACCCTTTGCTTTGGCGGCTGTAAAATTACCAGCAGCCCCGTTCCTGTATATTCAGGATATAAATCAATTTCTTTATTTACCAATGCATCAAAACAAATTTTTGTGCCACCCAGTCCGGTTTTAGTTTCAACCTTTAAATTGGTATGTCCTTCAAGGAGCATGCGGTACATGTTGATTAAAATGTACTGTTCGCCAAAAATTTTTGAGCCTAATCTTATTATACCCCTTTGCCCATTTTGTGGTTGTTTATACAAACTTTTCGAAACAAGAAATTCCTGTGCAACTTTTTCCGGCAATTGCTTCAGATAATCTACACGAAAATTTAATTCCGTCATGATACTGTCGTTAATTTTCCCCGCAAGCATGTTTAATGCAGGCGCTAAGTCTGGATATTTTTCTAAAACTTCCGTCCGTACTAAGGGTGCAGCATAATAAGGGGGAAAGATTATTTTATCATCTTGTAATGATACCAGTTCAAAAGCTTTTAATCTTCCATCAGTGCTGTAGCCACTGATCACATCTAGTTTTTTCTCATAAACAGCTTTATACATTACAGCATCACTGATAACTACATTACGAATGTTCAGGTTGTATTTTGATTTCAATCCAAGGTAACCATCCTCTCTTCCCATAAATTCAGGTGTAAAACCTGCAAGCAAACCTTTGCCTGTTGCCGGAATAAGATAAAAAGAAGAAAGTATAATAAAAACCACGGGTAGAATACCGGCTGCTTTATGCATTTTTTTAACCTGCATGCGTTGCAATAGAGAAAGTAAGTAGTCGAACAGAATAGCCAGTAATGCAGCGGGAATAGCACCGGCTAATATCATGTTGGTATTATTAAGAGCAATACCCCCAAAAATAAATTCTCCCAAGCCACCTGCAGCAATATAAGCTGCCAATGTAGCCACACCTACATTAATAACAGTTGCCGTTCTTATACCGGCCAGTATAACGGGTAGGGCTAAGGGCAGTTGTACTTTCAGAAGTATTTGTTCCGGTGCCATTCCCATTCCCTTTGCAGCATCTACAACCGCTGCATCCACTTCTTTTATACCTATATATGTGTTGCGAATAATAGGTAATAAAGCATATAGAAATAATGCGGCTATGGCAGGTAATACACCAATGCCCAGTAAAGGAATCAAAAAACCCAAAAGTGCTATGGAAGGAATAGTTTGTAAGATCCCTGCAAAACCTA
>JACDAZ010000346.1 GCA_013695175.1 Flavisolibacter sp.
CCTTTTAATGGCGATTCTTTTTCTTTGTCTTTTAAAGATGTTTCTTTAAATAAATCTTCTTCTTCAACATTCACTACAATACCACTATTGGCATAGGGATTATTTCTTTTGGAAGGAGACCAACCATTTACAACTATTTCTCCCGGTGCCGTTGCAGCCGGAGCTATAATACCACCAGGGCACATGCAGAAAGAAAATACACCTTTGTTGTTTACCTGTTGCACTATGCTATAAGAAGCCGGAGGTAAATCTGCGGATCGCAAATCACAATGATATTGAGCAGAATCAATTAAAGCCTGGGGATGCTCTACTCTTACTCCTAAAGCAAATGGTTTAAAAATTAATTGAAGTTTTTTTTGGTATAACAAATTGAATATATCCCTGGCAGAATGTCCTGTAGCTAAGATAAAACCATCAGCTGTAAATTTATCTCCATCTGAGGTAGTAGCTTCTTTTATTTTATTATTTGAAATAGAAAAATCAATTAATTTTTTATTAAACAAAACCTCACCACCGCATTCAATAATTTTATTTCTGATAGCCGTTATTATAGAAGGAAGTTTATTGGTACCAATGTGTGGGTGTGCTTCATATAAAATTTTTTGATCAGCACCAAAATGAACAAGTATATTTAAAATTCTCTGCACATCGCCCCTTTTTTTACTGCGTGTATAAAGCTTTCCATCACTATATGTACCGGCTCCGCCTTCACCAAAACAATAATTACTTTCAGGATTAATAATTCCTTCTTTATTGATAGCAGCAAGATCTCTTCTTCTGGCTCTTACATCTTTTCCACGTTCCAGTAAAACTGGTTTTATACCGGCTTCAATCAGTCTAAGAGCAGCAAACAAACCTGCCGGTCCTGCACCAATAATTACAATTTTTTCCTTCGATTTAGAAACATCTTTAAATGCTAATGGAGTTAATTTATGTTCATAAAAAGGTTCATCTATAAAAACCAATAAATTGAGTAAAAACCATGTTTGTCTGCTACGGGCATCCAGCGATTTTTTTTCAATATGATAACCCCTCACCTGTTCCTGTGGTACAGATAATGTATTCGCAATTAATCTGCGAATGGCTATATCATCACCTGCTTCAGAAGGTGAAATTTTAATGGTTAAATTCTTTTGCATCAGGTTTCTATCCTGAAAATTTAATAACAAAGATCATTAAATACTGGTATAAAACAGGAACTCAAATTTCATTTTTGTTGTGTCTTAAATAATAGTATTATTGTTCGTATAGATTAAATTTCTTCAATGCTATTTTCAAGAACTAATAACTGGTTACTAATTGTTTGCACTTTATTCATTTCCTGCAAAGCAATTTTTGTACCTGCTAAAGCAGAATATGCAGGATATACTATTGCTGCAGATCTGCCGAGAGATTCTGTCATGGTGAGGATGATGCAGCCGTACCGGGATAGTATTGAAAAATCAATGAATGAAGTTATTGGAGTAGCTGCTATTACTTTGGAAAAAAAGCAGCCTGAAGGAACATTAGGAAATTTTATGGCTGACGCTATTTTATACAGTGCCCGAAAAAAATTCAATACTTCCGTAGATGCAGCTGTTATTAATTACGGTGGAATCAGGCTTCATCAATTGCCCAAAGGGGAAATTACAACAGGTAAAATTTTTGAACTTATGCCTTTTGATAATATGTTGGTTCTTCAAAGGTTAAAAGGTAGTTTATTGCAAGAGTTTTTAAATTTTATTGCTGACAAAGGTGGTTGGCCTGTTGCTGGTATATCAATGCTAATAAAAGATAAAAGAGCAACAAACGTTTTGATTGGAGGTAAGCCTTTAGAAGTTGAGAAGATTTATACAATTGCAATTTCAGGTTATGTGGCAAGCGGGGGAGATAATGCCACCTTATTAAAAGACATTCCGCAACAAAGTTTAGTTTATACATTAAGAGATGCCATTTTTGATTATATAGAAGTTTTGCAGGCACAGGGAAAGCAAATTACAGCCACAGATGAAAATAGAATTAAACATGCTCAGTAGAAGAAAATTTATATCGCAATCGGCATTAGCTGCCGGTTCTTTTTTAGTTACTCCCTCACTTGCGGGAGCAGCAGATGTTTTTGCATCAGCACGTAAGCTCACTATTCTTCATACAAATGATACACATAGCAGGATATATCCCTTTCCTATGGATGGCAGTAACAACCAGGGTTTAGGAGGTGTAGCACCAAGATCTGAATTAATTAAAATAATAAGAAATAAAGAAGATAATGTATTGTTGTTTGATGCAGGAGATATATTTCAGGGAACACCTTATTTTAATATTTTTAAGGGCGAGCCAGAAATTAAATCAATGACCGGTATGGCTTATCATGCTGCCACTATAGGTAATCATGATTTTGATGCAGGCTTACAGGTGCTAAGAGATCAACTGGATCGTCATGCTTCTTTTCCTATGATTATTTGTAATTATGATTTTACCGGAACACCTATGGAAGGGAAAACTATTCCATATAAAATATTTAAAAAAAATGGGCTTAAGATAGGAGTAACAGGAGTAGGAATTGAGTTAGAAGGTTTGGTTGCATCCAATTTAATTGAATCAACAAAATATTTAAACCCCATTTCAAGAGCAAATGAGGTTGCTTCAGAATTAAAACGGCAAAACTGTGATTTAATCGTCTGTTTATCTCATTTAGGCTATAAATATTCATATAATAAAGTCAGTGATGTTATTTTGGCCAAAGAGTCTGAAAATATTGATTTAATTATAGGAGGGCATACACATACTTTTTTAGAAAAACCTGATGTTATAAAAAATAAAAAAAATGAAGATGTTTTGATAAATCAGGTGGGATGGGCTGGTATTCAATTAGGTAGATTAGATTTTATTTTTGAAAAAAACAGAAAGAAAAGCCTGTCCACCTCCAGTTCTATATTAGTTACAAAAAAATATGAGATATAAAAATTTTTTTTTCATTTTCTTTTGCTGAAATTCGTCCTCCTGTCATAAAAAAATATTGTTTTACACAGATTGTGACAAACTTGAATAGGATTTCTTTTCAAAAATTATTATAAACTTCTTTTTGTTCATGTTGAAGAATGCCGAACTAGTATGGACCCATTGTTTAGCGATCATAAAAGATATAGTTGAAT
>JACDAZ010000347.1 GCA_013695175.1 Flavisolibacter sp.
TCTTTTAATGCAATTCTTGAAACACATTTTGATACTGCTGTTGGTAAAGTAAATGTTGCCGGACAAGATATTGGTCGAGTGCTGCTCAATCTTTTTAATAATGCATTTTATGCTGTGAGTGAAAAGAAGAGATCAGCGGGTACTGACTATGAACCTATAGTGCAGGTAACTACTACTAAAACAGAAAATAGTATTCAAATAAAGGTTAAGGATAATGGAAATGGGATTCCTGAAAAGGTACTTGATAAAATATTTCAACCCTTCTTTACTACCAAGCCAACCGGACAGGGAACAGGTTTGGGTTTGTCGCTGGCATTTGATATTGTTACCAAAGGGCATGGCGGTGAGTTGAAAGTGGGAACCCTGTCTGCCGAAGCGGCAGCGCAGGCAGGGAAGGAAGGTGAAGGAACTGAGTTTATTATTTTGTTACCGGTTTGATATGAGTCGTGCCGATGGCACTCGGGTGATGCGTTCGGTTTTGAATGCTCCGGAATAAATTCCGGAGTTACAAGACGGAACCGAGCCTATGGCTCTGCCACATGCTGAAAGCCGGTATCTCTGGAATAGAAATAATGAGTAAGAATTTAAAAAATAAACGATGTTCTGAAACTAAAAGATCCAGAGGCGCAGCCTCGATACTATTTTGCAACAACGGACTTCAGTCCGTTGACAAGAAAACTGAAAAGCAAAACAGAGAGCCGTAGGCTCGTAACATAAAACATAACCACATGGCCAACACCTATCACCAGATCTACCTGCAAACAGTATTTGCTGTAAAATACCGCAATGCAGTATTTGCTAAATCCTGGCGAACGAAACTGCAGGGAGTGATAGGCAACCTGATAAATGAAACAGGTTGTAAAACCATCATCGTAAATGGTGTGGACGATCATATACATTGCTTCCTCGGCCTAAGACCTGCAGTATCTGTATCTGAACTCATGAAAACTGTAAAAGCTAAATCATCGAAATTTATAAACGACCATTCACTTACACCTAATAGATTTGAATGGCAAGAGGGCTATGGCGTATTTTCTTACAGACAAAGAGATGTTGACCAGATATATAAGTATATTCATCCCGATAGCTATCGGGACAGGAATCACATCACGCAAAACAAAGTTTCCATGAAGAGTATCTTGATTTATTGAAAGAATTTGAAATTGGATACGATGAACAATATATTTTTCAGGAATTAATTTAACAGGATGAAATTTTATATAAAAGTATTACTCTTATTACTGATACCCTCCTGGCTCAGTGCACAGACCGGCACTTTTTATGATTACCATTATTACAGTCAACAAAGGGTTGACAGTTTGCAATTACTTTTTAACAGCACCCCTAACGATACCATAAAAATGGCTGTATCGAGGGACCTGGGTTTGTATTATGGTGAATCCAATTCGGATAGTGCTTTTTATTTTCAATCATTGCAGTTGAAAATTGCAGAAAAGCTAAACCAAAGACTATGGATGGCTGACGCTAATGATATACTCGGGTATATCGAAACCAAGAGAGGAAATTATCCAGCTGCATTGCAACATTTTCTTGCAGGCATTAAGTTGGCAGAAGATGTTGAAACGGAAAAAAACATCTGGCGGGTAACCAAATTTTCCGGAGATGGCAATCCTAAAAAAGCAAGATTAACCTCGCTGGCCAATATCAGCAATGATTTTGGATTGTTGTACCAGACAATAGCAAACATGGAAAAACAAATAGAATGGTTCAACAAATCAATAAGCATTAGCAAAAAAATTAATGATCCTATAGTACTTTCCTATTCCTATGGAAACCTTGGTGTAGCATATATGAATCAAGGAAAGACAGATACAGCATTACAACTATTTAATCAGGCATTAGATTACGCATATTCAGCAGGATTTATAAAATTTATAGGTACAATCACTTTTCCAATAGGAAATATTTACCTGAACAGGCAGGAATATGATTCAGCTAAAAAATATTTTCAGCAGACCGTCAATGTAAGCCTGGCAATAGATAATCCTTCCAGCGAGGCCTATGGTTATGTCGGTTTTGCAATTCTTTATGAGAAAATAAATCAACTGGACTCAGGATTTTATTATGCCAGGAGGGCCTTGGATATTTTTACTAAAACTGTAGAACCTTCCGGAAAACTTCTGGCTTTCGAAGTGATGACCTCACTATTTAAAAAGAATGCTCAGATAGACAGTGCATTTTCTTACCAGCAAATGTCAATGGCGGTAAAGGACAGTTTACACAATTCAGATAAGATAAAACAGTTTGAAAATATAGGATTTGATCAGCAGTTGAAAGTGCAAGAACTGGAAAAAGAAAAAGCGATTATTCAAAACAGGAACTCAACTATTGCCTTTATTAGTGGCTCTTTTGTATTCCTTTTGATTGGATTACTCCTTTATAAAAACAACAGGCAAAAGCAAAAAGCAAATAAAGTTTTAGAAAAAACATTGACTGATTTAAAATCCACCCAATCTCAGCTTATCCAGTCAGAAAAGATGGCCAGCCTTGGAGAACTTACAGCGGGCATTGCACACGAAATTCAAAACCCATTAAACTTCGTCAATAATTTTTCTGAAATCAATACTGAACTCATTGAAGAGCTGAAAGCAGAACTAGCAGCAGGCAATGGGCAAGAGGCACTGGCGTTTGCTGATGACATAAAAGAAAACGAACGAAAAATAAATCATCATGGCAAACGTGCTGATACAATTGTAAAAGGCATGTTGCAACATAGCCGAAGTTCAAAAGGAGAAAAAGAACCAACAGACATCAATGCTTTAGCAGATGAATACCTGAGATTGGCTTACTACGGTTTAAGGGCTAAGGATAACAGTTTCAATTCAAATTTTACAACGAATTTTGATAAAGGCATTGGCAAAATAGATGTTGCACCACAGGATATAGGAAGAGTGTTGTTGAACTTGTACAACAACGCATTTTACTCAGTGTTGGAAAAGAAAAAAAGATTGAATGAAATGTTTGAACCCGCTGTTTCAGTGAGTACGAAAATAGTTGCTGATAATGTAGTCATTACTGTAAAAGACAACGGTAACGGAATACCTGAAAAGGTGCTCGAGAAAATCTATCAGCCATTCTTCACCACCAAACCTACAGGAGAAGGAACAGGTTTAGGTCTGTCTATAAGTTATGATATTATTACTAAGGGGCATAATGGTGAAATAAAAGTAGAAACGCAAGAAGGTGAAGGTTCTGAATTTATTATTCAAATTCCCATCAGGTAGGCTTTTAGATTGTTTAATTTTTAATTAATGAATTAATAAATAATAATGTATTTTGTTTCAATCGAGCATCAATAAATGAATATTAAAGAATCTCCAAATCATAAGCAATATTTAGCAACTCTTAAAAAAATGAGTCCTGAGCAACGGTTACTTAAAGCATTGGAAATATCTGCAATTACGAAAAAGCTTTTCATCAACGGTCTTCATAAAAGATTTTCAGATAAAACAGAGGCTGAAATAAAAGAAATTTATTTACAACGATTAAGTAAATGTTACAACCGAAACTATTAATAAAAATTTTGGATCTGCTCAATGAAAATCACATTGATTATATGATTACCGGCTCTCTTGTTTCCAGTATTCAGGGTGAACCAAGAGCAACACATGATGTTGACATTGTTGTTAATATAACCAATACAGCTATATTTTCTCTGACCCAGGCATTTATGCCTCCCGATTATTACTTATCTGAATCAGCCATTGAAGACGCTATACAGAATAAGTCCATGTTCAACCTGTTAGATACTACTGAAGGAGACAAAGCTGATTTCTGGATTCTTACTGATGAACCCTTTGACCAGTTGAGATTTGCAAGAAAGCATGAAGAAAATATATTAGGATTTTCAATGAAAATTTCAAGCCCGGAAGACACTATTCTCATGAAGTTGCGCTGGGCAAAACTATCGGGAGGCAGTGAAAAACAATTTACCGATGCCTTGAGGGTGTACGAAGTTCAGTATGCAAATCTCGATCACGACTATATGGAAGAATGGGCGCAAGCTTTAGAAATAAAAGAAATTTGGCAGAGGCTAAAACAGGAAGCGCAGCCCCTAATATAACAATGGAAACAAAACCCACAGGTGAAGGAACAGGTTTAGGATTGTCTCTGAGTTATGACATTATTACAAAAGGCCACAGCGGACAACTAAGAGTACAGACAATTGAAACAGAAGGATCCGAATTTATTATTGAGTTACCAAACTTACGATCATGATATGCTTAAGTAGTTTATTTACTTGCATTTTTACATTTTAGGGTAATGTTGCAACAGCTCAAAATGGCGATGGATGATTAAAGATGGAAAAATAATTGCTATTGGAAAAAATAAGTCAATCACTCCTGCCAAAACAATTGACGCAAAAGGACTTATTGAAGCACGGGGTTTATAGATGTACATGGTAAAATAGAAGATGGTAAAATACACCCCGGATAGTGATTTAAAATTAAAAGCAAAAATGCAGCTGTAACTTTTTATAAATTGCATAAATAATGAAATTTTTAATTTTTACGTGCAGCTTATTAATTACCGCTAGTGCAAATGCACAAGCTAACATTGAACCTTTTCTATCCGTTCCATTCCCTACCGAACTAAAAAGTTCAAAAGACGGGAAAACAATAGCCTGGGTTTTTAATAATAAAGGAGTAAGAAACATATTTACTTCAGAAGCACCTGCATTTGAATATAAAAAAATAACATCATTTACTGATGATGATGGAATGGAAATAATCAATTTAGAGTTTACTCCAGATAATAACAATATAATATTTGTAAAAGGTAATGCCCCTAATACTAAAGGCGAACCTGCTAATCCGGCACAACTACAATATAGCACTGAAAGAACCTTATGGATTATTAAAAAATCAGGAGACAGTTTAAAAAGAATTGCTGTTGGTAATCAACCTAAAGTTTCTCCCGATGGTAAGAAGCTTGCTTTTGTGCAAGGTGGTCAGGTATGGCTTTTCAACTTTGACAGTAGTAGTAAACCTGCGGAAAAATTATTTAGTTCCAGAGGCTCTCAAAATTCTTTAAAATGGTCTCCGGATGGGTCTATGCTGGCTTTTGTAAGTGCCAGAGATAATTATTCTTTTATTGGTGTTTATTATTTAAATAAAAAGCAGGTTCAATTTATAGCTCCAGGCGTTGATATTGATATAGAGCCTGCCTGGGCGCCGGATGGAGCCTCACTTG
>JACDAZ010000005.1 GCA_013695175.1 Flavisolibacter sp.
ATGATCAGCAGGCAAGGGAAAATTTACAGAAAGCATTGATGGAGTTAAAAAAACAACAACAGGAACAAAACCAGCAAAAACAAAACCGCGGAGGTGGGGGAATGAGTGAAAGAGAAGCTGAAAATAAATTAAAGCAACTCCAGGAAAAGGAAAAAGATATCCAGCAAAAACTTAATAAATCTGACGATAAGGGGGGTGCTATGCCTAAAGACTGGTAATTTTTATAGAAACGGTTAATTTTCAACTCTTACATTACTTCTTCTGTTATTATGGGTAGATAAGCAATAATTTTGCTTTTTAATTTCAGCACATGCGTTATTATGGATATTCTGTACAATATTATTAAATATGAAAGATTAGCTACAAAAGAAGTAAAGATTGGAGATCTTCTGCTTGGTAATTTTAATCCTATTCGTATACAAACCATGACCACAACAGATACAATGGATACCATGGCAACTGTTGAACAAACCATCAGGTGTATAGAAGCAGGGGCTGAATTGGTAAGAATTACTGCACCATCAAAGAAAGAAGCTGAAAATTTATTGCATATCAAAAATGAATTACATCGCAGGGGTTATAAAACACCACTTGTGGCAGATATACATTTTACGCCTAATGCAGCAGAAATAGCTGCAAGAATAGTTGAGAAAGTAAGAGTAAATCCTGGTAATTATGTTGATAAGAAAAAGTTTGAATTAATAGAATATTCAGACGGGGATTATGTTGAAGAAATAGAAAGAATCAGGGAGCGTTTTACACCCCTGGTAAGAATATGTAAAGAGTATGGAACGGCTATGCGCATAGGAACCAACCATGGTTCATTGAGTGATAGAATTATGAGCCGTTATGGTGATACTCCTATCGGTATGGTTGAAAGCGCTATGGAGTTTTTACGTATTGCAAGAGCTGAATCTTACCACAATATTGTATTAAGTATGAAAAGCAGCAACCCTAAGGTAATGGTACAGGCTTACAGGTTGCTGGTAAAAATTATGCAGGATGAATTTGCTGAATGTTACCCTTTGCATTTAGGCGTTACGGAAGCGGGTGATGGTGAAGATGGCAGAGTAAAGAGTGCAGTAGGTATAGGTTCTTTACTGGAAGATGGTATTGGTGATACCATACGGGTATCTCTAACCGAAGATCCGGAATTTGAAATTCCGGTGTGCCATGATATAGTGAAGAGGTATAGCCCATCCCCGAATACATTATTAAATGTTCAAGATTCAACTAAAGCCCCTTCCCTAGGGGAAGGGGAGAAAGAGTATGATTTTCCAACTCCTGATTCAGAGAATCAGATAAATGATCAAAGATTCTCCCATCTAAGTTCCCCCTTCGGGGGACAGGGGGCTTCCATAGGCGGCCCCCAGGTTCCGGTTGTCATTGCAGATCTGAGTAAACTACCCGGCATAACGGCAAAAGATCTTGAAGCAGTTGGTTACACATATGAAGAAGCATTGGATAAATGGAATATTTCAGATACTGCTGCCGATTATATTTTTACAGGTCATCATAAAATAAATTTTGCTTTACCGGGAACATTAAAAGTTATTGTATATCCTACTACATGGCTGGAAGTTTCAACAACTGCATTATTAAATAATGAAGAAGCACATAATAAGGTCTTTCCAATTTTTGACAGTGCTGGTTATATCAATGCCGATTTAAAAAGCAACCAACTAAACTTTGTGATGGTTGATTGTTTTAATGAAGAAACGACTGTCAATGATTTTACTCATTTGAATGGGCTGGCAAACGATCCTAAAGTTGTATTGTGTTTGAGCAGTACTAATAAAAATGCAATGCAATCTATTCGACGCATGTTCATTGAATTAGAAAAGAGAAAAATTAAAAATCCAGTAATAATCGTTGTTGACAGCAACTGGAAAACTGCAGATGAGCACCTGATACATTATGCCACTGAAGCAGGTGCTTTGTTGTTAGATGATATGGGGGATGGTGTTTGTTTTGGAATGACCATGGAAAGCTATCAAAATTCTTCTATAAGCGATCAGCAAAAATTAGTAAATGCATCAGGAAGAAATTATATTACCTCAAGTTCAATTGAACATTTTATAAATAATACTGCATTTAGTATACTGCAGGCTACACGAAAAAGAATTTCAAAAACAGAATATATCAGTTGCCCAAGTTGCGGAAGAACCTTATTTGATCTCCAGGAAACAACAGCCAAAATTCGTGCTGTAACCAATCATCTTAAAGGTGTAAAAATTGCTATTATGGGCTGTATTGTAAATGGTCCCGGAGAAATGGCTGATGCAGATTTTGGATATGTTGGTAGTGGCCCTGGTAAAATAACTTTATATAAAGGAAAAGAAGTAGTTAAACGAAATGTGCTCAGTGAAGTGGCCGTTGAAGAACTAATTAATCTTCTTAAAGAAAATGGAGCATGGGTTGAAAAACCTGTATTGGCATAATTATACTCCGCATATTGTTTTTAAAACAACTTAATGTTGCAATCTAAAGTTCGAATTTATTTTACATGCAAACAGATTTTTTAGTTATTGGCTCAGGTATAGCAGGATTAACTTATGCATTAAAAGTAGCCCAATACTTACCAGATAAAAAAGTAACCATTATAACAAAAGCCGCTGCTGATGAAACTAATACCAAGTATGCCCAGGGTGGTATTGCTGTAGTAAATGATTTGGGAAACGATTCATTTGAAAAACATATTGAAGATACATTGATATCGGGCGATGGATTGTGTAATAGAAAAATTGTAGAACTGGTTATTAAGGAAGGTCCGGAAAGAGTGAAGGAAATTATTGAATGGGGAGCACGCTTTGATAAAGATGCAGATGGTGATTTTAAACTGGGAATGGAGGGAGGTCATTCTGAATTTAGAATTTTACATCATAAAGATGTGACCGGAATGGAAATAGAAAGAGCCCTGCTGGATACAATTGAAAAGTCTCCGAACATCAACATGATCAAACATTGTTTCGTAGTTGATATTATCACTCAACACCATCTTGGTTACCTTGTTACAAAAGCCACTACGGATGTAAACTGCTTTGGTGTTTATGTATTAAATGCAAAAATTAACCGGATTGAAAAAATTATTGCCGGTACAACTTTATTGGCAACAGGCGGTAATGGTCAGGTATATCGTACTACTACAAATCCATCAATTGCAACCGGGGATGGGGTTGCTATGGTTTACCGTGCTAAAGGAAGAATAGAAAACATGGAGTTTATACAATTTCACCCAACAGCATTATATGAAGCAGGTAAAAGAGGTCAGGGGTTTTTAATAACAGAAGCCATCAGAGGAGACGGAGGGATTTTAAGAAACATTCACGGTGAAGCTTTTATGGAACGGTATGATGTACGTAAAGATTTGGCACCACGTGATATTGTTGCACGTGCTATAGATAATGAAATGAAAATTTCAGGAACGGAACATGTGTACCTTGATTGCCGCCACTTAAACATTGAAAAGTTTAAGGAACATTTTCCAAACATTTATGAAAAGTGTTTATCTGTAGGTATAGATGTAGAAAAAAATATGATACCTGTAGCACCTGCAGCGCATTATAGTTGCGGTGGAATTAAAACCAATGAATGGGGAAGAACATCTATTTTAAATCTGTATGCCTGTGGCGAATGTGCCAGTACAGGTTTACATGGAGCAAATCGTTTAGCAAGCAATTCGCTTTTAGAAGCTTTGGTTTTTGCACACAGGTGTTATGTGGCTTCAGTTGCTCCGTTTGATAATGATGATGCAGGATTGCAGCATCCCGATGGCTTGCTTTTTGGCTTTAAATCTAATGATATAAACACACCACCACCGGGGAACATGAATGGAGTATCAGCTATTCCGGATTGGAATGCAGAAGGAACATCAGAACCAAAAGAAATGATTCTAATTACTCAAAGTTTGAAAGAACTTCAGCAGGTAATGAGTGATTATGTTGGCATTGTACGAAACAATGTTCGTTTACAACGTGCTTTAAAAAGATTAGATATTTTATTTGAAGAAACTGAAGATTTATATCAAACAACAACAGTGTCTCCTCAATTACTGGAATTGAGAAATATGATAACAGTAGGTTACCTGATTATAAAAGCAGCAAGTTTCCGTAAGGAAAGCCGGGGGCTACATTTTAATACTGATTATCCTTATAAATTATCACTCATTGAAAATATTGTACTATAGTTAATTTACTGTTATGATACCAATTAATTTTTTACCTGCATATGGAATATATAAATCATCTTGCAAAGGATAAAAAACTGCGATCAGTTTTAATGGAGCAAGATCCGTTTGAACTAAAGTTTCACAAGAATATTTGCCTCAGGTTATGCGCTTCCATTATGAGCCAGCAATTGTCTACTAAAGTTGCAAAAGTTATATACCACCGTTTTCTGGAATTATATAGTGCCGCTGAACCCACACCGGAGCAGATTGTTGCTACTCCTTTTGATGCAATAAGAGCTATTGGTTTATCCAATGCAAAAACACAATATCTTTTAAATGTTGCACAATTTGCTATTGATTATAAGCTGGATGATAAGAAGCTAAAGAAAATGAGTGATGAAGATATTATTGAACTGCTGACACAGATTAAAGGTGTTGGAAGATGGACGGTAGAAATGCTATTGATGTTTACATTAGGAAGGGAAGATCTTTTTGCTGCGGATGATTATGGGATACAGGTGGCTATGAAAAAGCTGTATAAATTAGATGACACTAATAAAAAAGAATTCAAAGAAAACATGTTGAAGATCTCAAAAAAATGGTCACCATACAGAACCTATGCCTGTATGCACCTCTGGCATTGGAAAGATGGTGATTGATCTTTAAAAGACATGGATTTTTTGCAGTATGAAAAGAAAAATTGCTCACTAACTTTTCAACATTGACCATTGACCATTCACTATATCACCACCTTCTCTGCTTTTTCTAAATAAGATTCATCAATAACAGCACCCAGCCCCGGCACATCCGGCACATCAATAACTCCTTTATCTAAATAATTAATACCACCAATAACAGGATCTTCAGTAAACATAAGTGGAGTATCAAAATCGCAATGAACAATATGATCATTAGCTAAAGCCAAATGGGCAGAGGCTGTCATTCCAAGTCTGCTTTCCATAAAGCCTCCTACCTGCATGTGCATTCCGGCATGTGCACCGTGTTCGGCAATTTGTAAGCCCCTGAAAATACCACCGGATTTCCCCAGCTTAATATTAAACATTTGGCAGGCTTTTAATTGTATTAACCTTTCAGCATCATGTTCATCACCACAGGTTTCATCGGCCATAATAGGTATTGGGCTGGCGGCAGAAACCTTTTGCAATTCCATAAAACGCCAGCGCAATATGGGTTCTTCACAATGTTCAATATTATATGGTGCCAGTGCATGTAATACTTCAATTGCCATATCTGCTGTCTTCCAACCCTGGTTAGCATCTATTCGTAATGGAATTTCATTTCCTATGCCTTCTCTTATCATTCTTATTCTTTCTACATCAATATTTTTTGCTTCACCTAATTTTACTTTAATGGCAGGAAAGCCTTCATTTTTAAATCTGACAGCATCTGCCTGCATTTTATGAGGATCGCCGATGCTTACAGTCATATCTGTTTCTAATGTTTTATTTTTTCTACCACCTAAAAACTCGTACAATGGTAATTGAGCGTGCTGTGAAGCAATATCATATAATGCCATGTCGAAAGCACTTTTCACGCTGCTATTACCATAAATTATTTTGTCCATATCTGCTATTCTGTCTTCTATTCTCAAAGCATCCTTTCCTTTCAGAAATTTTGCAAAATATTGACCTACTATAAAACAAGTGTCAACACTCTCGCCATTGATACTCATATACGGGCTGCATTCTCCATAACCGGTGCAGCCATCTTCAGTTCTTAAAATAACTATCAAACTTTCTGCGCTATCCACAGCGCCCAATGAAATAACAAAGGGTTCTTTTAGATGAATAAATAATTTATAAAGCTCTATTGAAGTTATAGTACTGCCTGCCATATTAGAAATTTTAAAGTGCTAAGTTAAAAAGGCCTGAACCAACACAATAAAAAATTGATTTGAACGATTTTTGATGATAGCCTATACTTATGAAAAGCCTTTTTTATATCCTTATTGCTTTAATCCTTTTTAGCTGTAAAAAGGATGTGAAAGATTTGCCTGAAGCCACTCAAACAGGTGCTAATACTTTTGGTGCTCTTTTAAACGGAGCAATCTGGGTTCCGCAAGGTTTTGGGTTTGCACAAACTACACCTATTGTAGAAGCACGATTTTCAGCTAATAATTCAATATTTATCAATGCAAGAAATTTTGCGTCTTCTCCAAAAGAAACTGAATTTGAAATTTATATAAAAGATTTTAATGGAGTTGGTACATATCAATTAAATCAAATCACCAATAAATTTCCAAACCATACTGCCAGTTATGCCTATTACGAGGAAAGAAAATTTACAATAGATAATGAGTGGAAAACAAATAATCAATATACCGGCAGAGTCAATATAAATTTTTATGATCCCACTGAAAAAATAGTTTCAGGCACTTTTGAATTCCAGGCCATAAATCTTTATGGAGAACCTAAGCCTATAACTGTTACTGAAGGCAGGTTTGATGTAAAAATTCAATAATTAATTAAATAAAATTCTGATACCTGTACTGGCAATAATGACCCTCGGTAAACTATTATTGTATAAATAAGGCGAAGGAAAATTTGATGCAGGTAACCACGTACGTAAATCGGCATATAAATAAACACTTGTTGCCAATCTTGCCTCTGAACCAATGCCAATATCAAATGTTAATCGCTTAAATGTGGCTGAACCTTCAATAGCTCTTAATTCAAATATATAATCAGCAGTGTCAATTGCCTTATCCCAGGTATTTTCAATTTTACCTGCTACCAATCCAAATCCTGCTAATCCATAAACAGTATAAGCCGATTCACTTTCTGCACCCCCAACAAAAAAATGTTTCCACCCAATTGAAATTTGCTGGTAAGATAATTTTGATGAAGAAGTATAATTAATATTCCTTGGAGAAGTAGTTGGATCTTTTGCAGTTGCAGTCAATGTATTTTTAAAGGTTCCGTTAGTATAATAGCTTAACCAGGCATATAAAGATTCTGTATTGGTGAAATGAACATTTCCCTGAATGGTTTGTCCAATAGCAAAAAAGCCCTGGTTTTTACTGATGCTTCTTAATAAAGAAAAGTCTGTAGCAATACTGAAACCTTCCTGAGCCTGGGAAGTTGTGTAAATGACAAAAGTAAAAATTGAGAAAACAAATTTTTTCAAATCAGCTGATTATGTAAACGAATATAACAGTTTAGTTGAAATCAATTATTGTGCATCTTATTCATTCAAAACCTTCCATAAAAGATCTTTCATCTCTTGTATGTGATACATGGTAACAGATGAAATAAAAATATGTGGAGTTGATTGAGGTAATTCTTTGGCGATGGCTGTTTTTAATTCTTCGTCAAGCATATCGGTTTTGCTGATGGCAATTATAAATTTTTTATCCAGCAGCTCCGGGTTGTAATCCTTTAATTCTTTTACCAGAATTTCATATTCCTTTTTGTGGTCCTTACTGTCTGCCGGTAGTAAAAATAAAAGAATGGAGTTTCTTTCAATATGCCGCAGGAAGCGATGTCCTAATCCTTTTCCTTCAGCAGCGCCTTCAATAATGCCCGGTAGATCAGCAATACAAAAACTTTTACCATCCCTGTATTCAACCATTCCCAGGTTAGGGGTAATAGTTGTAAATGCATAATCAGCAATTTTTGGTTTTGCTGCCGTTATTACAGAAAGCAAGGTTGATTTTCCTGCATTTGGAAAACCCACCAGTCCCACATCTGCTAATACTTTCAATTCAAGAACTTTCCAGCCTTCTATACCGGGCAACCCCGGTTGTGAATGTTCCGGCGCCTGGTTGGTGGAAGTTTTGAAATTTGTATTTCCCAAACCACCTTTTCCACCCGGGAGCCAAACTCTCTCTTCACCATCTTCCAAAATTTCCAGTTCTTTTTCCCCTGTTTCTTCGTCTCTCGCAATAGTTCCCAGCGGCACTTCTAAAATAATGTCCTTACCATTTCTACCTGTTTTATTATTATCACTGCCTCTTTCACCATCTTCTGCCAATACATTTTTATAATATCTAAGATGTAATAATGTCCAAAGGTTGCGGTTGCCCCGTAAAATTATATGTCCACCCCTGCCACCATCGCCACCATCCGGGCCGCCATAAGCAGTTAATTTATCTCTTCTGAAATGTTTTATACCAGCGCCACCATGTCCGCTCCTGCAAAAGATCCTTATCTGGTCAACAAAATTTGATTTTTCCACTAAATATTTTTAAGTAATTCAATGTGCAAAGTTGCCGCTTAATACGGTATAAAAAGAAAAAACGTCCTGCGGTGTGGCAGGACGTTCATTTATATAAAGAAAGGGTTTATTGAATCATTAGTTTTTGCTGGTACATTAATTTTTGAGAAGCATCTGTAAGTTTAATAAGATAGATTCCTTGTGCTTTTAATGTTAGTGGTACTGCCTGCGTTTGGTTTTCATTTTGAATACTGATTTTTCTCTGCATAATTGTTCTTCCCATTACATCACTTAAATCCATTGTGTATTCTCCCATTGGTACCTGGTTAAACTGCATGGTAAATTGATTGGTAACAACAGGATTTGGATAAACCTGTACCAGTTTAGAATAAGGTAATTGTTGCTGCGTCAAAAGATCAATAACAGAGGTTGAACCGGAACTGCGTGATGTATTTAAATAATTGCTGTTTGCCAGATCAGAACTTTTATAAATATCCTTAGCGGCCTGGAATAAAGATGACTCCCATGTTTTTGGATTAACCACATAATATCCTGATGCATCAACAGCACTGCTTACAATCAGATTTCCTTCACCATCAACTACAGCACCGTTTACGGTAAATGTTGCCGGTAATCCTTTTATAGTTCCTATATGTTTAGCTATTTTGGTATCAGGACTTACTTTAAATACATGGTTACGGGCAGTGATAATATATAAATTTCCTTTTTCATCACTGATCATATCGCCACCAAAACTTGTGCAGCTATTAAAAATAGAAACTCCATTATTTTCAGGATCATCAACCAATGATCCCAAAGAAGTAATTGAAATATTTTTACTTGTAGTAAATTTTAAAAATGTTTTACCATCATTTGAAATAGCATAACCAATTCCATCAGGGTTTATTACCATCCTTGTAATACTTTTAGCTCCCGAATTATGGAGGTTGCCGGAACCTGTAAAAGTTTGATCAGAAACATAATAGATCTTCATTGTTTTAAGATCAATGTATCTTAATTGATCAATAAACATGGGTGTGAAATACAACCTGTTATTTCTTCTGTCGTATGCAGCTGCGGCAACACCTGTACCAAAGGGCATTCTTAAAATGTTTGCATTTTTTTCTGTGTCAGGAATTGATAGTTCTGCTTTTGAGTGGGCATCATACAATACCGTTTTTATATTGGTTCCATCAAATAAAAAGCTACTGAATTCACCTGTTTTTAAATCTATTTTTCTTAAGGCGTTCCAGCCAGCACCATCTTTATTTAAATCTGTAACAGCATAAGCAAACCTGTCTTTTTGTGCCTGAACAAAAGTTGCAGAAAATAATAAGATTAAGAAAAATGAACAATTTAAAGATCTCTTCATAAAAATAGTTTTATAGTTAAGCGGGCTATTAAATTACAAATTCTAACTATGATACTGATCCTTTTAAACGTTTATTTTTTAAATGGTTTGTAATCAGCCTTAAAAATAAATTCCTGAGCTTTTTGTTCAATCAGTGGTTCACATACTTTTAAAGTTTCCCTACATTGACCAGGTAGTTTTTGATATAGCAATGTTCCCTGAGATTTCCATTTTATCATTTCATCACTCACCCCTTTAATTATCTTAGCCGGATTGCCAGCCACCAACGAACGGCCCGGTATTTTTTCGCCTTGTTTTAAAAATGATAAAGCTCCAACAATACATTCATCACCCAATTCTACCTCATCCATTATAACAGCATTCATACCTACCAAACAATTTTTACCGATTGTGGCCCCATGTATTATTGCTCCATGTCCAATATGAGCGGCTTCTTTAAGCAACACTGTAACACCAGGAAACATATGTATAGTGCAATTTTCTTGTACGTTACATCCATCTTCAATTATAATTTGGCCCCAATCACCTCTAACGGCTGCCCCCGGACCTATATACACATCTTTGCCAATAATTACATTACCTGTTACTGCAGCTTGTGGATGAATAAAAGATGAAGGATGTGCAACAGGTTTTATACCATTAAACTCATAAACCATGGCTCTAAGGTAATGTCATCATTTAAATCAGGATGAGGTGTTTTCTGATGTTTCTGCTTTTGGCAGAGGCTTGCCCCTTGATATTCTTTGAATAATTTTTATCAGAAAATAAATAATAGCTCCAAATCCTAAAAGTAAAACCACTACTGCCGCCCCATCAGCACCAGAACATGAAAGGTTACAGGATATTGCAGCTACTAAATACATCAATAGAAGAGCAACAATTACAGAAAGTGTTATCAATGCAATTTTTTCACCTCTAGTTGAAGTTTTGTATTCATGTTTAATTTTTGAATACATTTTTTTGAGGTGCTGCCGCATTTGCTTTGAAAATGATTTCTTATTCTTTTTTATTGAAATTGTTTTTTCTATTTTATAAACAGAAGCAGGCTCAACAGCCAATGCGGTTGAACCATTGAAAGGAGAGGTGAATGATATTGACTGATTACTATAGCATATAATTAAAATAAAAGATGAAGCAACGAGAAAAAAGTCAAACGTTTTTTGTGTTCTAAAATAATTTTTATACTGGCCCCGGTTTCTTTTAAGGGGATAAAAAGCCAATAAAAAAAGAAACAAGAAGCAAATTGGATAAATAAGAAATCCGGAGATTTTTAAATGCCAATCTAAAAATGCTTTCCCAATAAAAAATCCTATTGCATTTAAAACGATATAAGACAAAACAATTGTTATTCTTGCATACCAGGGATTTTGGCGGGCCCACATGGATAATTTTCTCATAAGTATATAGTTATTGTTTTTAAAGCAGTAATACAAATTAAGTAAAATAAATAATTATATCTATTGCTATTTTTCTACTTTAGAGCTTTTTCTTACTTTATTGATGATCCAGATTAAAAGAAATATTCCGGTTGCTGCTAAAATTAATTTCCCCTGCCAGCCAAAATCTACGACCTGCTTTACAGAGTAAGCTTCAATTAATAAAGCAGGGATTTTGCCTATGGAACTAGCAACAACAAACAGGGGTAATGAGATACGTCCAATTGCAGCTGCAAAAGTTACCAATCCGGAAGGTGCAAATGGTAAAATACGTAGTGAAAGAATGAGTAAAAAAGCCTGTTTGCCTTCTGAATCAACAAGTTTTTTAATATTCGGAAAACGTGAAAGAGAATCACGTGTCATTTTTTTAAAACCCAGCCGGTATAAATAAAAGGCAACTGCTGCACCTATTGCTTCACCTAAAAATGAAATGGCAGTACCGGGCCAAAAACCGAAAAATAAAATATTTGCTGCCGTTATAAATACACTGGGTATAATACCGGATACAGCAATTAGAATACTTATGACTAATGAAATAGGAATTGCAAATTGTGCATATTGTTGAAATAATTCTAAAATGGAATCTTTCATTATTACACCAATGTTTTTCCTGTTCGGAAACAAGTGCCTTTAAAATGTGCTACCTGCTCACCTAGCTGGTTTATAATGGTAATGTGATATAAACCTGTACTTCTGCCATTATGAATTTCTTTGGCTTCGGCAGTTAATTCATCACCCGGTTTGGTTGCTTTTGTAAAATTGATTGAAGTGTCTAATGCCACTGATAAATTATTGCGGTTATTACATGCAAATGCAAAAGCACTGTCTGCTAAAGAAAAAGCAAGTCCTCCATGTGTGATCCCAAAACCATTAATCATCTCATCACGAAGTGTCATTTTTATTTTACTATATCCTTCACGTACTTCTAAAACTTCTATTCCCATCCATTGGCTAAAAAGGTCATCACGCATCATTTTAGCAACTACTTCCTTTGCTAACTGATCATTCTGCTGGTTATTCATTGTCCTGTAAATATGGGTTTTCTTTTTTCTAAAAATGCCTCTACACCTTCTTTATAATCTGCTGTAGATCCTGCTTTTTTTTGATATACTTCTTCTTCCTGTAATTGTTTTGCAAAATCATTATTGAACGATTTGTTTAATAATGTTTTAGTAAATGCAAGTCCTTTAGTGGGCATGTTAGCCAAAGTTGCGGCAATCTTTAAACTTTCTTCAATAAAAGTTTCATCATGAAAGACCTTATAGATCATTCCTATTCTTTCAGCTTCTTCAGCAGATATCTTATCACCAAGCATCATTAATGCAGAAGCTTTCTGCCAGCCAATTAAACGTGGTAAAATGAAAGTGCCACCACTATCCGGTATTAATCCAATTTTTGAAAAAGCCTGAATAAATGATGCTGAATTTGTAGCCACTACTACATCACATGCTAAAGCTATATTGGCGCCTGCACCGGCAGCAACTCCATTTACCGCAGCAACTACAGGCTTTTCTAATTTTCTGATACGTGTGATTATTGGATTATAATGTTCACCAACAATAGCTTCTATTTCCGGTCCATCCGGATCAACAACTTCTTCCAGATCCTGCCCTGATGAAAATGCTTTTCCACTCCCGGTAATGACTACACATCTTATTTCATCTTTTTTACATTCATCAAGTTTTTGCTGCATCAGCAAAGCCATCTCTTTATTGAAAGCATTATACTTTTGGGGGCGGTTGAATGTTATAGTAGCAAGACCATCTTTTACATCGAATAATATACTTGGCATGTGTTTAATTTCTTGCCAAATCTATATGCTAATATTTAAATAGAAACTTTAGTGGCATTTAAAATAATCAAATGCTTCTTTGCAATCAAGACAACGATACATTGCTTTGCAGGCTGTAGATCCAAACTGGCTGATTAATTCGGTATGAAATGAATCACAACGTGGACATGGCACTGCCTCCTGTTGAAACATTTCTTCATTACAAAATTGCTGTTTTGGATTGGGAGGAGCAATCCCATATTCTTTTAGTTTTCTTTTTCCTTCTTCAGTCATCCAATCAGTTGTCCAGGCAGGTGATAACTTTTGATTAATTTCTATCTTTTTATATCCTTTTTCCAACAGCTTTAACCTGATATCCATGCTAATAACATCCATTGCAGGGCATCCGGAATATGTGGGAGTGATAGTTATTTTTACAAGTGGTTTTTCTTCTCCTGAAATGGTAATCAGTTCAACTGCTCTCACAATTCCTAAATCAAGTACAGACAGAACAGGTACTTCCGGATCTTTTACTTCTTCCAGCAAATGCCAGATAATATCCTCATTTTTTATTTCAGGTAAAGGGGAATCAGAAATAAACTTATATTGGTTTTTCTGTTTCATTAAGCTATTGCATTCATTTTATTAATTTTCTAATTCTGATTTTATCTTCCTGGATTACTGTAAAAGAATTACTAAGTTCTTCAGAATATTTTTTTATAAAACTTGCAACTAATAAGCAATTATCTTTGATGGAAAGATTTTCTATTCTTATTAATATGACTCCTTTAGATGGTAAATTATTTCGTATAACTAACTCACCAAAGTCTTTATCTTTTGTAACTAAAATACAATCATATTCTAAACATTTTTCTAATACTTCTTTATCTGTAGCTCCTCTCATTTCTTCTGCGGCATAATGTATAATAAATGATGAGTTACGTAGAAGATCAACAAGTGGAAAATCAACACCTTCATCTGCAAAAAACTTCATACGGATGCAGTGTAAACTTTTTCATTTTTCATAATAGTTGCAACATATTGTAGGGCAGCTAAAATATCTGATTCTTGTAAGTTAGGGTGTGCTTTTAATATTTGCTGAATAGAATA
>JACDAZ010000028.1 GCA_013695175.1 Flavisolibacter sp.
GCTTGAAACATTGCTTTTCTCTGCGCCGCTTTGCGCTCTTAGCGAACTTTGCGGTTGAACAAAACACTTTTTGCAATGAGATAGAACCGCAATGAACGCTAAGAAACAAAGAAAACGCAAAGGAGTAAACTTAAAATTCAACATATTCATAATTCATAATTCATAATTCAAGATTCTCAACCTCCTCTTCATCTCCCCCATACTCCGTATGCACTTCTCTTGCATCAATTCCCTGCTCAGTCAGGTACCTGCTAAATGCGGCCTGGAAACCATGCGTTGCATAAACACACTCAGCTTCTGTGGCTTTACATGAATCAATCAGTCCCTGCCAGTCTGCATGATCACTTAAGATAAATCCTGCATCAGCATTTTTTCTCCGCATATTTCCTCGCACCTGCATCCATCCACTGCATATACCCACTTCATAAGGAGTAAACCTTTTCATCCACGGCGAGCCTTCGGCACTGGAAGGAGCAATAACAACAGCACCTGCCAAATCTTCTTTTGATGTTTCAGGAGTTACTCTTTGCACAAATGGCAACTTCCATCCTGAATTTACCAATGCCATGTGCATATTATATACAGCACCATGAACAAATATTTTTTTTGAAACTTCTGACAGGGGTTGTAATAAGCGTTGTGCTTTTCCCAGGCTATATGCAATCAGTACAGACGTCTTATTTTGCTCCTGGTTTTTTTGAACCCACTGTTTAATCTTATTATAAATTTCCACTTGCGGTTTCCATTTATATATAGGTAAACCAAAAGTGCATTCTGTAATAAAACTGTGACATTTTACAGGTTCAAATACGCCACTTATTCCATCGTCTTCAGTTTTATAATCACCACTTACCACCCATATCTCTCCTTCATGTTCTATTCTTATTTGTGACGAGCCAATGATATGACCGGCAGGGAAAAGAGAAAGCCTGACACCGTTCATATATACTGGTTCATTCCAGCCAACGCTTTGGTATTGGTTGGGTCCTAATCTTAATTGTAAAATGGGTTTTGAGTGGTGATGGCAGAGGTAATATTTGCTTCCCCACCGTGCATGATCACTGTGACCATGTGTAATAACTGCCCTGTCAACTGCTTTCCAGGGATCAATATAAAAATCACCTGCACGGCAGTATAAACCTTTATTTGTAAAGTCGATAAGCGGCATCTTTAAAATTAATAAAGATGTATTTCCATAATCATACCGCAGTTAAAAAGATTGAAAAGAAAAATTATGTAATAAAAAATTAGTTCAAAGACTTTACCCCATTAACTACTCTTACATAGTAAAGCTTTTTATTTTCAAAATAATCCAGAGTGGGATTTTCTTTATTTATGAACACGGGTTGTATTTCATACTGCGTGAAAATATAATTTCCTTTTCGTGTTAAGTTAGATGATACATCTTTTTTTGTATCCAGTAATAACAAAGCAAAACGAAGCATAGTTTCGTAACCACGGTAAAACATATCGGTTGGCCGGCTGTTCACATTATTTACATATTCATTTGTAAGCTTTGTATTTAATGCAGATGGTGCATTAAAATTGAAAGGAGTGGAATAAACGACTTCAATATTTTTTATTTCAGGTTTGCTGAGGTTTAAATTATCCCAGGTTGGCATTCCAATAAGTGTTATTGGATTTGATGTACCAAGTGCAGAAAGTTGTTGCACCAATTTATTACCAAAATTTTCATCAAGGCTACCTGCAATAGCAACTGTTCTTCTTAAAGTATCCATTCCCTGGCTAAGGGTAAAATTTGTAAAATCGTTTCCTATATCTCTGAATTCCAATTTAAGGGAATTGTTTGCATTAGAAGATAATTCTCTTAAATAACTTCTTATCTGGTCTTCCTGTGCGCCATTTTTTCTAAAAACAATAACCCTGTCTTTAGCATGATTTCTTTGCAGGTAACGGTATAAACTTTCAACATGAGTTTTTAATGTTGGATTCAACATTACATAATAAGGATTATTTACAATACCTGCATCATTTGGAAATGTTGCTGATATAAAAGGAATATTATTTTGTTTGGCAAGATCAGCCAAAGGCCTTACATCAACTGCAGATGCATGAGCAATAATCATATCTGCTGAAGTAACTTCCGGCCTTGTTATTTGACGGTTAAAGGGATTGGTTTTCGAACGTGAATCGTAAATAAAAACTTCTAATGGAGCACCAGCTTTATTCAAAGAATCAAGTGCCATTTGGGCACCCTGGTAAAATTCCAAGCCGGGATTTAAAAATTTTGGAAAGTTCTTTCCAAACTTATAAGTGTAACCTGCATCAAATGCGGAATCTAAATATAGAGGTGTAAAAAAAGCAATTTTAAGTGTCTGAACTTGTTGCGGTTGTTGAACTTGCTCTGACAGTGGTACCTGTTGTGCTTCTGTAACAGAGATCAATAAAAAATTAAAAAGAAAAAAGAAAAGAAAACTGTTTTTTTTCATGGTTAACTGCTTTTAGCAAAATCTATTCCCATTCTATTGTAGCAGGTGGTTTACTACTGATATCATACACTACCCTGTTGATGCCTCTTACATTATTTATGAT
>JACDAZ010000041.1 GCA_013695175.1 Flavisolibacter sp.
TTTTAAAGGTTCCTTAAATACAACTGTAAACTATACCTATACCAATGATATTATAAACGATATTTTGAAGCAGAATGATACAACAAAAGTAACTTTTCAAATAAAAGAAAATGTAGCTACCAGGCGCAACATTGGACTGGCAAGCAGCTATAACGCACCAATCACAAAATGGTGGAGTACCAGCTTATACGCCATTGTATTTAATAATCATTTTGAAGGTATTGTAAATGGTAAAGAACTGGAAGCTGACATTACAAGCTTTATGGCTAATATGAGCCAGCGTTTTACATTTAAAAAGGGTTGGGCTGCTGAAATAACAGGTTTTTACCGTTCACGTGCACAGGAAGGTGGTCTTATCATTGCAGACCCGATGGGTGTTGTTTCCTTTGGCGCTTCAAAACAAATTTTGAAAAACAAAGGAACTTTAAAACTAAATGTTTCAGATCCTTTCTGGATTCAACGCTTCAGGGGAAGTACCCAGTTTGATAATATGGATGTTCAAATTAAAAGCCAGTGGGATAACAGGAGAGTGGGTTTAAGTTTCAGTTATCGTTTCAGTAAAGGACAAAATATACAACAACGCAGAAGATCCGGAAGTGCCCTTGAGGAGCAAAACAGGATAGGAGGTGGCAATCAACAATAGTTTTTCTCAATACCTTAAGTATACATGTGCATCAACCCCTCTTTCCAGAGGGGTTCTTTTTTAAGATTGATTCATAGTAGTACATAGATGAAAGGAGCGTCGCAACAAAAGTTGAATCATGTACTTAAGATGACAACCAAAAAAATCTACTTAATTTCATTCTTCCAAAAACTTCTTATATGCCAACTTTTGATTTTGTAAGTAAAGTAGATGCACAAGCATTGGAAAATGCTGTAAATGTGACTAAGAAAGAAATAACAAACAGGTTTGATTTTAAAAATGCTCATGTTGTAATTGATCTGAACAAGAAAGAATTTAAATTGAATATTGAGACAGATGACGATATGAAGATGCGCCAGTTACTGGATGTGTTAATAAACCGTGCACACAAGCAAGGCATTGCACCCGAGGCCTTTGATGCTTCAAAAGAAGGACATCAATCTGGTAAAGTTTGGAAAAAAGAAGTGACAGTAAGAAACGGGCTTAAACAGGAAGATGCTAAAAAAATTGTGAAACAAATTAAAGATGAGGGATTGAAAGTACAGGCTTCTATAATGGATGATGTAGTACGCGTAACAGGTAAAAAGATTGATGACCTGCAAACTGTAATCCAGGCATCAAAAGAATGGGAGCTTGGCATTCCACTTCAATATGAAAATATGCGCAACTGATGTGGATAACCCGGTGCAAAACAGGTGTAAATCAAATGGTGTAAAAATTTGGAACACGTCTATACCACAACGTATCTTCGATTTAGAAAATGTAGCTAATGTAACAGTTACTACAGATTCTAAAAAGGTGTTGGAAATGTCAAAGTTTAAAACATCTTTTTGAAGAAGTAGCTGACGTCAAAAATCAGGTACAACTTCTGAAAAATGCAAAAGATGTCAAAGTCTAATGCAAATTTCAAAAAAGGGCATCGGGTTAGTAAGTATCGTAGACGAAAGTCGAAAATATGAACTTCGATGCTTTTTTCTTTTATAACCACCTTCACAATTTCTTTGGCATAAACCACTGTTTTTTAAGAGATTATTGCTACTTTTGCGCCTTCAAATCAATTTATAGCTGTTTTTCTTTTACCTAACTCATTGATAAACAGTAAAACTGACAACAACTTGATAATATTATTATATGAAAAAAGGTCTTCATCCCGAAAATTACCGCTTCGTAGTTTTTAAAGATATGAGTAACGGGCATAGCTTTTTAAGCCGCTCTACTGCAGCAACAAAGGAAACAGTAAAATGGGAAGATGGTAATGAATACCCTTTGGTAAAGCTGGAAATATCCAGTACTTCTCATCCTTTCTTTACGGGTAAAAATATTCTTGTAGACACTGCAGGACGTATTGATAAATTCAAAAGAAAATACGCTAAGAAATAATTATTCATTTTCATAATAGAATGTTCATCCCGCTTTTAGCGGGATGTTTTATTTTTACCAATATCCAATTATGAAAAAAATTGTTTTTACAGAAGAATTTTGCAGTCCTGAAAACCTTTTCCCTTTTACCTTAACAAGGCAGGTTCAGGATATAAGAGTTGGTATATTAACGATCAGGAAAAAATGGGAGCTGGCATTAGAATCGGAATCTTTTGATAAATACGAAGGTGATTATAAAGACCTCGACCGTTCCTTTATTTTAGAAGAACAGGTAGAAAATGATACTCTTTACCTTGTACATGGCAATATCTTACCATCTTCTAAACTTATAAAGCAAGTTAAAAAATTAAAAGGCGGCGACATGATAATGGTTCCTGAAAAGGAAGCTATTGTTTACTGCATTACAAAGAAGGAAATAGTTGAAACCAATAAAATTAAAGTAAGGAAATCAATAGATGCCATTGATGATGTTAAGGAAATTTGTTTTCCATGGGATATATTTCAAGTAAATGCCTGGGCCCTAAATGAAGATATAAACCTTTTAAAAAAAACCCGCAGCTTTCAAAAAATTTCTTCCACCAATAAATTAACTGCACCCGAAAATATATTCATTGAAAAAGGAGCAAAAGTTGAACATTGTATTATTAATGCTGAACAAGGTGCTGTATATATAGCAAAAGGTGCTGTTGTGATGGAAGGTTGCTGTTTACGTGGTCCCTTAAGTGTTGGAGAGGGAGCAGTTGTAAAAATGGGATCTAAGATATATGGTGCTACTACCATTGGCCCACATTGTATTGTGGGTGGAGAAATAAAAAACAGTGTATTCTTTGGTTATTCCAATAAAGCACATGATGGATATATTGGAGATTCGGTAATAGGTGAGTGGTGTAATTTAGGTGCCGGAACATCTAATTCCAATATTAAAAATAATGCATCCGAAGTGATGGTGTATACGCCACAGGGCTTACAA
>JACDAZ010000357.1 GCA_013695175.1 Flavisolibacter sp.
TAATAGTACTACCACTTTTTTAATGGTGGCAATGAAAATAATTATCATGTAAAAGATTACAGAGATGTTTTGTACCTGATAAAAAATGATGTTTAAATATGGTGAATGTAGTGAACGACGAGTCCCCGCAATAAAAACTTTAAGGTTTATAAAATCCTGAAGCGGGAGACTCGTCTGGAAAGGAAGTGGCTGTGTTTCCTTTTGATTTGTTGTTTGTCATTTGCATTATTTCTTATGTATTACTTTTTGGTGTCGCGGTGGGTTTATTTTTCAAAATTGTCCAAATAAGTATAGCGAATAAAAAAGTTACAATAGCGAATAATTTCTCAAAGTTTGTCTTGGCGAAAATGTTACCAACAGTGTTAAGAAGGAATATCGAAAGAAAAATCCATAGTATTATGTTTGTTGTTTTATTCTTAAATCGAAACTTCACATGGTCGCCTTTCATTAGCAAAACAAGTCCCAAAAATAAGATGATAAGGATTGATATTGATTCAAAAACATACATTTCCGAATCATCTTGAAGTCGTCCGCCCCAAGCTATGTCATAGGGAACGACTTTAGCGATTACAGATATGTGAAACAGAATTACTGCAATGAGCAATGCTAACAAAATCTTTATCGATGTTTTATAATTCATTCTTCTCTCAAATTAGTTAGTTGTATAGTTGTAGGTTTTAAATATATTTTATTTGTTTAAGTGTTAACTCTATGCTTTTTTAATTAATAGTAAGGCAGGATAATCATCAATGACCTTTAATCCAACCACCATCAACTGCTAAAGACTGACCTGTAATGTAGCTTGCTCTTTCACTTACCAGGAAGGCTGCCGCAGCCGCAAATTCTTCAGGTGTTCCAAACCGTTTCATGGGTATGTCATCTTTCACCTCATTCACTTTTGGGTTCTTTTCAATAAGATTTTCTAACCTGTTTGTGGTGGTATATCCTGGTAATAAATTATTGACTGTAATGCCGTGAATACCTACTTCATTAGATAAACTTTTTACCAGCCCCAGCAAACTGGTTCGTACTGCATTGGAGGAAATAAGATTATCAGCAGGTTGTTTAACAGCAACTGATGTTATGGTTAAAATACGACCGAAGCCTTTTTCTTTCATGCCGGGTAATACTTGTTTTATAATATCAACCGCACTTAAAAAAAGTAAATTGTAAAGGTGTTTCCAATCCTCTAAATTAAATTGCTCAAAAGCACCTGCTGCAGGACCGCCTGTATTGGTTACCAGTATATCAATCACACCAAAAGTTTTTACACTTTGTTCCACCAGGTTTTTACGCTGCTTTTCATCTGTTATATCGCAAACAATTGACAATACCTTACCAGGTGCATTGGCTTCAATCTCCGCTTTTGTTGTTGCCAATGCTTTTTCATCAGTACCGCATATAATAACATTTGCACCTTCTTTAGCAAGTTCCCATGCAACGGCTTTACCCAATCCTTTGCTTGACGCCAGCACTAAACAAACTTTATTATGTAATCCTAAATCCATAGTATCATTGTTGTTTTCACACTTCGTATCTCTTGCTACTTTCTAAGGTAGGCATCCGATCCATCAATCCAATCCTGGCGTGGCGGAGCAAAAATATCTGTTTCTTTAACCTTGCCAATCATTAATGCTTTGTGCCGGCGGTTACTCGGAATAATAATTACTTCACCCGGTAATATATCTGTATATTCTTCTTCATTATCGTCAAACCAAAACCGAAGCACACCTTCCTGTACTTCCGTTACCTGTTCATTTTCATGCGAATGCCAGGGAACGGTAAATCCATCTTCAAATTCCATCCTGGCAACCATTATTTTCTCTCCATAAATTAATTGCCTTTTCATTTTTTCATTTACCTGTTCTGCAGGTACACCATTCCAGTTGATCTTTTGCATATTGTTATTTATAAAGTTGTACTTAATTATTTACAGGCACCAGCCAATTACGGTAATCTTCAATCAGTCCTGCTCTAAGTCCATTAATTTCCTGGTAAAGCATGGTGCTGATTTGGGCTTTATCTGCCTGTGGCAAAGAAATGATTTTATCGCCATGTGCAATTTCTGAAATTTGTGAAACCACTGCTGCCGTGCCGGATCCAAACGCTTCTATTAAAGTTCCTTCTTTCTGTGCTTCCATTATTTCATCAATATAAACATCACGAACCTGCACGTCAATATTCTTCTCTTTAAGAATATCAATAAAATAAGTTCGTGTGGTTCCCTTTAAAATAGCGCCACTAAGCTTTGGAGTTAAAACAGTATCGCCAATAACAAAAAATAAATTCATCATTCCTGCTTCCTGTATCTTTTTAAAATGAGGGCTTTCAAGCCATATCACCTGGTCATAACCTTTATGTTTTGCTAATTGGCCTGCCATAAAAGAACCTGCATAATTACCACCGGTTTTAGCTTCGCCTGTACCTCCGGGCACTGCTCTTATTAATGTTTGTTCTGTGATTAACTTTATAGGTTTGGTAAAATATGGTTGAGCCGGTGCAGCGTATATATAAAAAGTATAGGTACTTGATGGAACAACGCCTAATGAACTTTCAGTTGCCACCATGGTGGGACGAAGGTATAAGGCACTTCCTTCGGTTTTAGGTATCCATTTTATTTCTGTACGTGTTATTGCTTTTAAGGCTGATAGAAATATATCGGGTGGCACTGCAGGCATACACATGCGTTTTGCAGAAAGATTAAAACGTTCAATATTTAAATCAGGACGTAACAGTTTCGGGATACCATCATTACCCATGCTTGCCTTCATTCCTTCAAAAATGCATTGGCCATATTGAAGTGCTTTGGATTGAGGATCAAGTTGTATGTTTTGATAAGGAACTATTCTAAAATCTCTCCATTGGCCATTCGCATAATCCATGATAAACATATGATCGGAAGTATGTTTACCAAAGGGAATATTATTAAAGTCTATTTCTTTTAATTTCGAGTTTTCTGTATGTGTAAATTGAATATCCATTTCTATTCTTTAATACGTATTGGCCGGTAGTGGTCACTATATAAAGCTGAAGTATTGTCATTATTTAAAAATAACAACAATCTTTTTTTCGTCACTGCGAGGAACGAAGCCTGTCTGCCGACAAGGCAGGCAGTCTCTTTTTTTAAATTGATAAGCATTGAAAGATTACTTCGCCTCCGGCTAGTGATGGAATAAAATTAAAGTTATAATACAATAAAATTATAGTTCTCATCAATGCGAGAACGATCAAGTCTATTTAATTTGTTTTCCAGCATTTAAAAGGTTGCTTCGCTGTCGCTCGCAAAGACGTACTAAATAGTTCTGCCGCTTTTTATAAGGTGGCAAAGAAAATAATGATTATGTAAAAGAATATAGAGATGTTTTGTACTGATAAAAAATTAATGTTTAAAATATGGTGAATGAAGTGAACGACGAGTCCCCGCTAATAAAAACTTTAAGGTATATGAAATCCTGAAGCGGGAGACTCGTATGGAAAGGAAGTAGCTACTTGCTGCATCCAGTCTGGAATATCTGCATCCTTCTTATCTTTTTTATTTCAATGGTGTC
>JACDAZ010000131.1 GCA_013695175.1 Flavisolibacter sp.
ATGTAACCCTTGATGCTGTATCTAAAATTCAGCCACTTCAAAAAATTATACAACTTTATGAACTGGGGCAGAGTGATTTTGGTGAGAATTATGTTCAGGAATTAGTTGAGAAACAAAGCAAATTACCGAATGATATAAAATGGCATTTTATTGGGCATCTTCAATCAAACAAAGTAAAATATATAGCTCCGTTTGTGCATCTTATACATGGTGTAGACAGTTTAAAATTATTAAAAGAAATTAATAAGCAGGGAAAATCAAACAACAGGAGTATTAATGTACTCTTACAAATACATATTGCTACCGAAGCCACCAAATTTGGGTTGGATAACTCAGAACTTGACACCATTATTAATCAAATTTCTGAATCTCCCCTTACACATGTAAAAATTATGGGATTAATGGGCATGGCTACTTATACAGATGATGTAGAATTGATAAATAAAGAATTTAAATCTCTTAAACAACTTTTTGATTTATATAAAAATAGTAATGTAGAAAACTTGCATTTTGAAATACTTTCAATGGGTATGAGCGCAGATTACAAGTTGGCAATAGAAGGAGGATCTAATATGATTCGAATAGGAACTTTACTTTTTGGAGCAAGGGGCATGAAAGATTTATTGTAAAACCAACATTAATTTCAGGGAGTTTAATAATACTGTTGAGGTCTGGCACTATTTTTTTACATTTTCTTAAAACATTTTGTTATGAAAAAAGCTTATTTAACGGTTTTAGCTGCATTCATTAGCGCATTAATCTTTGCACAGGAAGGTGGCGGTGGTGGAAGCCTGGATGTAAATGTAAATACCAATGAAGGTGGAAACTGGTATGCATCACCATGGGTTTGGATAGTTGGTGCGGCAGTTTTTATTCTTTTATTAGTGGCATTAACTCGAGGAAGCGGAAGAAAGACGGACTAAGCATTATTACTCTACATAAATCTCTATGAAAGAAAAGCCGGTAAATCCGGCTTTTTATATAAAAAAAAGATCTTCAACTTTGAAGATCTCATATTTTTAAATGAACTGCATTTGTTACAGATTCATATTTCTGAACCAATATTGTAATTTTCTCACTCTATTCCTACTCATTATAAGTAAATTTTCTTCGGTAGGTCTTGTTATATACAAAAGGTAACAGATCACTGAAATTAATATTAAAAAAAACCACACTGGAAACATAACCTTCAATTTTAATTCAGCTTAAATAATCCAAACACCGTTCCAACAGTATTATAATGTGAATAACCAATAAAATAGATTTAAAATACCTGCTGTTTCTGCTGAAGGTGTAGAGAATTGAAGTAAATGTTGGGGAATATATAGAAAAAAACTCCCAAAAGGAGTTGAATATTAAAAGTTAATGCTGTGAAATCAGGTAGTGTTCCAGTGCTGATATAGCTTGCCTCCCTGCTATTTCATTTACCTTACCTTGAACATGCCATTCATCATGTTCTCTTATAAGAGTTATATCGGGTGTATTTGAATCAAATGGTTTGAAATGATACCTTTCATTTTCAAATTGAATGGTATAGGCGGTAGGATTTCCTTCTATTATTAATTCAGTTTTAAACAAAGAGTTTTTCATCGATTAGTAATTTTGCTCTTGTTCCTGTTCATCTTCTGCAATGTTGTACCTGTCATTTTTTTCAGGATATAACATATCACTTCTTCTTAAAGAACCGTCACCGGATGCATTAGCATTTCTAATATTTTCAGACGAAATTTCTGATCTTCTGATTTCGCTTCTATCTCTGTTGTCATCAACATGATTATTTTTATCTCTCATAATAATTATTTTATTAATAAACGTAACATTATTATGCCATATTCGTAAAAGATTATCACTACTCCTTCTTTATGTTTTTTGGTCAACTATTTTCTCAAGCTGATCAATTAAAGCAGCTTGTGCTGAATTTATTTTTATTCTTGCTTCATCAGGTGTAAACCAATCGCCTTTATCAACTTCGGGTAATGATATCTGCTTTCCTGAACGGGGCGGCCATTCTAATAAAAAAGTATTAGAAACTATTTTGGAGGCTTCTATATCTCCCTCAACTGCCCAGGCATATATCCATTTTCCGCTTTTTAATTTTACAGGTGAAAGCTCAATAAATTCACCCCATATTGGTGATCCTGTTTCTTCCTTAAACTCTCTTATGGCTGAAGGCAAAGCCTCTTCATCGGCCGTAAACTCACCTTTTGGTATAGACCATGAGCCCAAGTCTTTTGCTTTCCAAAATGGTCCTCCCGGATGAACAAGAAAAACTTCTAAAATACCTTCACTTTTTTTGAATAACAGAATGCCTGCACTTTTACCCATAGTATATTACTGCTATTAAAGGTATAATCATTGCTATTTTATAATCAAATCATTCCTATGGAAGTCTTTACTTCACAACAACTAAATTATATTTCTTTGATAAGTTCCCGGTGTGGTTGGTCTGATACAGTTGATAAGGCTATAGTCATTGATTTTTATGGACTTTCAGAAGTGAAAGAAGTACACTGTCCACAGTGTGATGCACAATTAGCAGCTTTGCGAAAATGATGATACCGGGGGTGAAAGCGCAGACCAGGTAAATTTTCAAATTGGATAAATAATCAAGCTGTTAAAAGTTATCAGAAAAGCCAGTTTAACCATTTTTTTTTGAGCTGCTGCTGTAAATTGTGGTTAATTCAAAAAAAACTATGTATAAATTAAAACCACTTCTTTTTTTGTTTGCCGTAATCATATTTACAGCCTGTAAAAAAGAAAAAGATATTCAAGCACCCCCTCCTCCACCGCCACCTGTAACTCCAACTGTTACACTGGCTGATTTGCACAAGGACACAGCGCTTTTATATGCAAGGGATATATTTTTATGGTATAATCAAATACCTACAACTTTTGATGCACGTTCTTATGCTGATCCGGATAAAATAATGAGAGCACTAAGGCAATATAGTAGTGAGTCTGGTTTTTCGCAACCGGTAGACAGATGGAGTTTTGGTGTGGACAGACAAACATGGGATAATGTAAGTTCTGGTATTTCAGGAGATTTTGGAATAAGTGTATTCTTTTATAACGATAATGATTTGAGGGTTAAATTAGTTGAAAAAGCTTCTCCCGCAGGACAGGCAGGCATAAAACGCGGATGGAGAATTACCAAGATTAATGGGAGCACTAATATAGCACCATCAAACGCCAATGTAATAGTTAACTCCGTATGGTATAGCAACAGTACAAATTTTACTTTTCAAAAGCCTGATGGTTCCAGTGTAGATCTTACGCTTACTGCAAAACAATACCAGGAGAACCCGATTTTTGTGGATACCATATATACAAGGGGTAATGACAAAATTGGTTACATGGTGTTCAATTCCTTTTTGGGAGATACAACTGCAATCTATAACGATTTTCAACGTGTATTTTCTAAATTTTCACAGGCAGGTGTTACAGAAGTTGCTGTTGACCTTCGCTATAATGGTGGGGGATATGTAAGTGTACAGGATAAACTTGCAAATTATTTGGTTAATTCATCAGCAAATGGTAATGTAATGATGAAGCAGGAATTTAATAATAAATACAGCAGGTATAACAGCACCACCAATTTCCAAAAATTAGGAAATTTAAATCTTAACAGGATATTCTTTATAGTAAGTAGCGGTTCTGCTTCTGCCAGTGAACTTTTAATAAATAATCTTAAGCCTTATATGAATGTAATGCTGGTAGGACCAAGCAAAACATATGGAAAACCTGTTGGTTATTTCCCAATTGAAATTGGTAATTGGTATATTTTACCCGTATCCTTCAGAAGTGTAAATAAAAATAATGAAGGTTCATATTTCAATGGGTTTGCTTTAAATCACACTTCAATGGACGGTTTAGATAAAGATTGGGGTGACGAAAATGAAGCATCTCTTGCCAGTATATTGAATTATATTTCTACAGGTGCTTTTCGATCTCAGGCGGCAGGTAGTCAGTCACAATCATTTCAAGAAAAACCAGAGGTTAAGGCTGTTAATAAAAAACTTGATGAAATTGATTTTAAGGGTATGATAGATAAAAGACAATTACTTAAATAAAATTAAAGATCCCGCACCAGCGGGATTTTTTTTTCTTATTTTATGTAAAGCAATTACATAGTATAATTTTTGCTATTACTTTTATACTGTGTTGTAAGTTGCTGGTGAGATTGAGGCATTAAATTAGCAGTATCGTAAAATGGTATAATAGTGTATACCAATAAAAATAAATCATATGATCCAGGATAAAAATTCATTTGATCGAGATTACGAAAAACCAAATGACCGGTCAACCTTTATGACAGATCTTGAAAAGCTTGTGAAAGAGCTGGAAGAGAAAGGTTATACTGATGAATATAAAATTGAAAAAGGTCAACTACTCTCTTTTGCAAATAATAAGAAATATAAACCTAAAGAAGTTAAAGCTGTAAATTTTTACCGCTTTGAAGGAATTTCTAATCCTGATGATATGTCTATTCTTTATGCAATAGAAACATGTGATGGTCGAAAAGGTACTTTAATAGATGCCTACGGAACTTATGCTGACGATAGCATAAGTGAGTTTATAAAAACTGTTGAGATAAATAAAAAAACTCAATAGACGAGTTGTGATGTAGCATCACATCTGAATATTACCTAAATCTTGGCAAGGCTTAAAATAACATAGTTTAGCTTTGTCGCCTTCTTTCATTAGATCATTGATTGAATATTAGTATGGCAACACCCAAATTTATTACAGCAAAGCAATCTTTTCATGTTGAATTAAAAAACAGGATCAACCAGTATTTTGAATCTACAGGAAAAGCATTAACCGGGAATAAACATCTTTATATAAAAGCAGCTGTACTGGTAACGATCTTCGTTTCCTTATATATACACCTGGTTTTTTTTACACCTATTGTAGTCATTGCATTATTAGAGTGTGTTTTATTAGGTTTTACAACAGCAGGTATAGGATTTAATATTATGCACGATGGTGCACATGGCAGCTTCAGCAAAAAGAAAATAATAAATGAATTTGCTGCTTTTTCACTTAATGTATTAGGTGGTAGTTCTTTTATGTGGAATATTAAGCATAATGTTATTCATCATGCTTATACAAATATTGATGGTGTAGATGATGATATAGATATACAGCCATGGATGCGCATGAGCCAAACGCAACCAAGATTAAAAATGCATAAATACCAGCATGTTTATTTCTGGGGGTTATATGCATTATTATATATATTATGGGTATTTGTTTTGGACTATCAGAAATACTTCAAGCGTAAGATTGGTGCTATGCCCCTAAAAAACATGTCTGTAAAAGATCATGTTATTTTCTGGAGTTTTAAAATGCTTCATCTATTTCTTTTTGTTATCCTACCACTATTAACTGTCGGATTTATTCCTTGGCTTGTAGGTTATCTTATATTTGCCCTGGTTGCCGGCTTTGTTATCAGTATAGTTTTTCAGTTGGCACATACTGTGGAGCACACGGAATTTCCTATGCCCAATGTAGATACAGGTAAGTTGGAAGATGAGTGGGCAATACATCAATTGAAAACAACGGCTAATTTTGCTCCACGTAATAAATTTATCAGTTGGCTAATTGGTGGTTTGAACTACCAGATTGAGCATCATTTATTTCCAAAGATTTCGCACATTCATTATCCTGCTATTCGCAAAATTGTAAAGGAGGCTTGTGAAGAGTATGGAGTACCTTATATAGCATATAGAAGAATGAGTTATGCTATTGCTTCTCATGTCTCATTTTTAAAACAAATGGGAAGAGCATAGCTAACAAAGCATTAACCACAAAAATTGTTTCCGGTTATCATTTCCACCTATATTTGCATCGTCATTTTGAGCATCGCATTCTGGTAAGTGTCTATTAATCTGCTATCTTTTTTTCTGCTGTTAGTTAGTACCTTAACTTTTGCCTCTGTCTCAGATTTTTATTAAAAACTATTTATTTCAAGAACAGTATGAACATTTATGTTTCAAACTTAAGTTTCAACGTACAAGATGAAGACTTAAGAGAATTTTTCGCTGAGTATGGCGAAGTAGCATCTGCTAAAGTAATTACAGACAAATTAACTGGTAAATCACGTGGTTTTGGTTTTGTAGAAATGCCTGATGATGCAGCAGCTCAAAAGGCCGTAGCAGAATTAGACCAGGCAACAGTAGAAAACAGGACTATCCGTGTTGTGGAAGCCAAACCAAAAGAAGATAAACCTGCCCGTAGCTTTCAGAAAAGCAACAGTGGTAGTTTTAGAAACAACAGGTATTAAAATTATTACTGCAATAAAAAAAGGTTTTTCTATTGAAAAGCCTTTTTTTCTATTCAAAAATTAATTTCTATTAAAAGTTTTTTTCATAGAGTTGATCATAGATGCTGTACTCCATGTACCGGGTACTATCATTCTTCTGATTGTATAAAGAGGTGCAGTTGTATCGCGTGATGTAGATAAAATAAAAGCTGCTTTATAACCACGTTTTTCAAGTTCAGGAAATGCTTCTGGTTTCCATAACCCAAATGGGTAAGCAAAATATTGAACAGGCTTTCCTGTTATTCCTTCAATTGTGTTTTTACTTTTTAATAGTTGATTATCCCAGTCATCACCTTCGTATTTTTTTACGCTGTGATGGTCCCATGTATGACTTGCAATTGTATGACCTTCATCTGCTAATTGTTTAATCTGTTCTTTATTCATATATCTTGGCCTACCAATAGAAATGGTCATAATAAAATAAACACCTTTAAATCCGTATTTATCCATTTCTGTTTTGCCAATGGTAAATTGTTCTTCATCTGTATCATCATAAGTAATCATAACCGGTTTTTCAGGTAATGTAGCACCGGTTGTCAGGTAAGCATAATACTCATCGGGAGATATGGTTTTATAACCACTGTCATGAAGAATTTTCATCTGATCTTTAAAATTCTGAATAGGAACTATGTATTCTTTCATGCTGGTCCTTAAATTAGGTGGCCAGTTCTTTATATCATGATAACAAAGTACAGGAACCTGCTTCTTTGAAAGTATAGTAGCAGCATCTGCTACTTCATTTGCTGATGTAGTTAAAGTATCAGATGAAGAAGCGGCTTTATTATTAATAGAATCATGTACAGCTGTATCAGCTAAATTCTGTTGCTGTTGTCCACAGCCTAGTATAATTATAGAAATTGTGGAAAGTAAAATTAGAGGTAGTTTACTTCTGCTAAAAAAGATCATAGAAGTTTACAAATTATCGAATTTCTTCTTCAATTATATCATTCAATTGCTTTTCTGTTTCAGCAACCCAGGACGGAATCGGCTCATCAATTATTCGCCAATGATTATTGTCCTCTCTCTGCATCTTAAACATAATACGGTTTCCCCTGTCATCGCTTACATCTACATGAAATAAGTCGGATGGGGCATTATTAATTTTTCGAAAATTAAATTCCCGCATACGGTCCTGGGCTTTGATAAGTTTGGTGAAAGCAACATTTCTATTGAAAGAGGATAGCATATTTTTATTTTATTCTACTACTGCAAATTTTATGCTTTATGTGGTAAAACCTTAATTAGTGGAAAAAAAGGCAGTTCTTACCCAAATCGCATGTCTTTTGTACAATTGTTCAAAGAACGGAAAAGGTACGACAGCAAAGCCATCTTACCTTGTTAAAAAAAAACAATAATTAAAGCAGACAAAAAGTTTTAACCAGGCAAGGTATACAAATTGATAATCTATAGTTTTTCAGTCTTTAATAGCAGGTACTTAAGATGGATAGTGGATTAAATTTTATTGATTTGTTACTGATAATAATAGTCATGTTAAGTGCATGGAGTGGTTGGAGGAAAGGATTTATTATAGGTGCACTGGAATTGATTACCTGGATTGGCAGTTTTATAGCAGCACTGGCGTTTTACAAATATCCTGCAGTTGTAATTGAGCAATATTTCTCTCTTGGGGATTGGACATTACCCGTAGCCTTTGTTCTTATTCTTATAATAATGAGAATTTTGTTCGGTGTTATAATTCATAAAGTTTTAAACATTACGCCTGTAGAAACTCATGCTCACGGAATAAATAAGGTTTTAGGAATTGCACCCGGTGTTTTAAGTGGAGTTATTTATGCTACCATAGTTGCTGCACTATTATTGGCTACACCACTATTTGCAAGCATTTCGGAAAAAGCCCGCGAAAGTAAAATAGCTAATGAACTAGCTGTTCATGTAGAATGGGTAGATGAAAAATTTTCTCCTGTTTTTGATAAAGCCGTTAACCGATCCCTCAATAATCTTACTGTAAATCCAAAATCTACAGAAACCGTTAATTTACCTTTCACTGTTCAAAATCCAAAAATCAGAGAAGATCTAGAATTGAAAATGCTTGAACTTGTAAATGAGGAGAGAGAAAAAGAAGGGTTGTCTCCTTTAAAAGCCGATCCTGAAATGGCAGAAATAGCCCGCAAACATTCCAGGGACATGTTTGCTAAAGGTTATTTTGCACATGTAAACTTAGAAGGTGAAACTCCTACTGACAGAATCAGGAAGGCAAAGGTTAGGTATATAACAGCTGGAGAAAATCTTGCTTTGGCTCCTTCATTAAAATTGGCTCATAACGGGTTGATGAATTCACCGGGACATAAGGCTAATATTTTACACAAATCCTATGGGCGTTTGGGCATAGGAATTTTAGATGGTGGGTTTAGAGGATTGATGGTTACGCAAAACTTTCGCAATTAATTATGGCTGTGCAAGTCTTGATGTATCATTTGCAGGTTGACTTGAAGGAGTTGAAGCCAGGGCGGAAGTAGAAAACATCCTCTTTGCCGTCTGCTGGTCATGACCATAAATATCCTCTCTAAAGTTGATTTTACCATTTTCATCTACCCATGCTGTTAAATATGTTATTGACACAGCAACCGGACTCTTCACCTCTACTTGTTGTTCGCTCTTACTGTTCATAGCCTGCTTTATCTTTTCAGGAGTCCACTCAGGTTGATCTTTTAAAAGATACTGTGCTAATTTTTCAGCATCAGCAACCCGGATACAGCCATGGCTAAAAGCTCTTTTATCATTTTGAAAAAGGTCTTTGGCAGGGGTATCGTGAAGGTATATATCATACCTGTTTGGAAAAAGGAATTTTACTTTACCTAATGAGTTTTGTGCACCGGGTAACTGACGCATTTTAGGTACACTTTCATTATTATTACCTACTATTTCCATATTCTTTGAGTTGAGGTAATTAGAGTTTTTTTTCATAGCCGGCATTATTTCATCTCTGACAATGCTATATGGAATATTCCAATATGGGCTAAATACTACCTGATTGATATTACTGTTGAACATTACTGTATTAGATCCTTCTTTACCTACAACAACTGGCATTTCAAATGTTTTATTACCACCTTCATACACATGCAGCATGTATTCGGGAATATTAACTACAACAATATTTTCATGTTGTTTATTTTCCAGCCACTGCATCCTGTTTAAATTTAAAAGTATCTGTTGCAATCTTTGTTCTGCCGGAACATTTAAAACTGTAATTAAAGTATCAGTAATTAAACCGTCAGTTTTTAAACCATACCGCCTTTGGAAATCTTTTATAGAAGCCTGTAGCGTATCACTAAAAACCTGGGAAGTATCACTTTCTATAAAATCCCCTGTAAGCTGAAGTCGCTTTTTTAGTAAAGTTATTGCAGGAGAAGATGCTCCTTTTTTTGCAGATCTTACTTCTGCCGGTACAGGTTGCCATCCTCCATTTTTTAGAATGGAAACATATTTTTGCAATTGCTCCTGCATTAGATTATAGGCTTTCCTGCTTCCCATAGAAGCACTATCTGCAGCTGTTTGTGCAATTGGATTTTTTGAAAGTGAATCGGCTAAATGCTGGGGATCCATTTTCTTTACAGGAATTATATAATATAATTGATTGGGATTACCGGAATGAACAAACTGATCCTGGTGTTGTATAAATGTATTTGTCAGGGCTATTTCAGTTTGTACATAAGAAGAATCTGTTGATGATACCTGTAAACTATCCTGGGTAATAAGTGAATCTATCCTTTGCAAAGTAGATTCGTTATTCTTTACATTATCCCTGTTTTTATTATACAAATCATAAATGCTTAATCCTTCTTCGGTAAAACCTTCTGTAGTAAACCAGGCAAACTGGTAATTGCGTACAGCGTAAAAATTTCTTATTTTCCTGGCAGCAGTATCATTAATATTTTTTGTACCTATATAATTTTCCACGGCAGTACTGTCCAGAAATAAATCACTATATGAATTTTCTGCTGTAATGCTGTAGTCTCTGACAATAACATTAGCGGACATGGAATTATCTCCGGTTTGATTAGTAGAATCAAAATTGTCGCAGGAAGAAAATGCAACTGATGTTGCAATTAGAATCAAATACATCTTTTTCATATCCCTAAGGGAGCAAAAGATGTGCCCTTACCTAACTTGATAAAGCTTACCACAATAAAAAGAAGTAGAAAAAAAGACTTGCGTACTTGATAATCTTGCTTTTGTTATAAACTATCATAACAAGGTGTATAATATTCAAAAGTTAACCATCAATTATTCAGTTCTGCTTCCTGGAAACTTGTGTTTCACAGATAGAAACAGAAATAACAGGAGGTTTAAACCCATAATAATTAATAAGGCAGTGCCAAACGGAGATTCCTGATAAATAGGTGCAACTGCAAGCATATATAGAATAAAGGCAATATCATACCAAAGATTATATTGTAGTAGTATTTCAGATTATGTTAACTATAGATTTTAAAACTCTGCCTTTTTGCCTGAATCATTTGTCCTTGAACCTGCTGCTTGTGTTAAAATAAAATATAAAGTAAGATTTATTCCCATTACTGTTATAAACATAGAATCTATAACATTAATATTAATAGCAGAAGTTAGTATTTGGAGTAATTCAGTAAGCAATTTTAATATCAATCCCTTAAGCTACAATTTAATTTTCTTTTTTTAAAACCATCAAACTCATTGTGATTTTGTTGTGTACAACTGTGGAATTAACAACACGTAAGCAATCCATTAATAAATAATATTTTTTTGGTACACGCTGCAGGACCAATATCCTGCGGTAAATTTTACTCAGCAGCAGGCATCACTTCTACAAAATCTTCCGGCTCTAAAAGGGCACTATTTTGGAAAAAAATATTTTATAAAACATTGAGTTATGGAAGTGACAGCAGCAGTATTATTTGGAGGTGCATTAGCTCATTACGATGTGTCCATTCAAGATCGGGGAGTTTACCGGGCCCGACTTTCAGCATATAAAGGAAGTCCGGAAAACCTTCCTCCGGCAGATATTATCATTAGAAAGGAAGGACGACATTGGGTGAGTGATATTGCAGATAATAATCTTTCTGAAGATATAGGGTATGCGGTAGAGATCAAGGTTCCGAAAGATTATATTACCAATGAAAGAAAACGTGGTGGAGGGCACCCAGCTAATTAAAAAAAGAGGCGGAGAAGCCTCTTTTTTTATATAGCTTAAAGTATTAATATGACCGAGTATCAGAATCCCTGCTATTTCGATTAATTTTCAACCTGTTTTCTACGTCTTTAACACCCCTGATTGATTCTGCTAAGTATTCAGCTCTTCTTTTAGCTTCTTTACTTTCAACTGTTCCTACAAGAATAACATCTTTGTTATCTACAGATACATTTATATCAGAAGCATCTAATTGAGGGTCATCATAAAAACGATCACTAACATCTTCCCGTATACGTTCATCAGAACGTTCATAACCACGTGGACCTTTTCCTCTATGAGGTCCTCTGACCCTGTCAAATTTGCGGCGTCTTTGGGCATCTTCATCTCCTAACCATCCTGCTACTTCATCAGTCGTTTTGTTCCACCAGTTTCTGTCGCTGACTTTGTCATTATTATCCCATCCCTGCCACTTATTTTTTTGAGTTCTGTATTGTTGATGATGTTGCATATCATCTCTGACATTTTTGTTCCCGGATTCATAGAATTCTTGCTGTTGATTTCGATACCTTCTATTATTAGAATCATTAAAGTTTGTATCATCAAACTTATTTGATCCGTTGTTGTAGTTGGTATCATTATATGTCTGATGATCATGCTCATTAGAATACCTTTTTTTATCCCGGAGCCAATGAGAATAAAAGTCGTTATTCATGAAATTTTAATTTATGATGAAACAGAAAATATATAAAAATTATGCCTCTGGTTTGATGCCCGAAACAATAATTAATTTATAGAAGAGGTAATTTTAGAAATGCTTTATGATAAAAATGACAAGGAAAAAGAGCATGATCAATTGAATCATATATAAAAGGGAGCGGAATCTGAGATTTCGTAACATAGGTATTGATGTGTAAGGGAGGGCAAATATAGGATGTAAAAATGAAATTGAAAATAATTAGAATATTTCTTATTGATCAAATAAAGCACTTAGTTGTACAGTATCTTTCAATTCGTTTTTACAAACTTCCATAATAAGAGTACCGACATTGTTGACAGCAAAATTTGTTTGTACATTTTTTACTTCTAAAGCGGCAACTTCTAAAGCCTTTAAATGATAATATCTAATGGTTCCTTTTCCATTTAAAACTTCAACAAAGGCTTTTAAATAGGGATTTGATGATAATGCAATTTCATGTGGAGGAATTTCTTCTAATTCATGTTTTGCGGACCTTCTTTCTGAGGCTCTGGAACTGGATGATTTTTGTTGTGCTAATGCATGAAAATGATCGCCAATACGTAAAGTGAATATGGTCATGATCAAAGAATCCAGCAAATCATAATTTATATTGTTCAGAGGTACATTTCTAAAACTATATAATCCTTCAATACCGGAAAGAAGCAATATGGGGTTTATACCAGTTTTTTTGCCTTTATCATTCAGGGTTTTATAAAATTCCTGTTCATTCATACGGGTAGGGGTTTTCTAACGAGCCTGTAAAAATGCTACAAATTCCTGGGTTCCTCAAGCACATATAAAAATTTATTTTCAAAAAGGGTGTTTATAGGTTTCTAACGAATTTTTATTGGGGTTTGTTGTATTTTTATAATTCACCAAAAGAAAGGAGGTATTCATGACATCTACAGAATATTCATGGAAACCTTCGGTTAGTTTCGCCTAACCGGGTTGCTCCATTAAAATATCTGTGACGCAAAGGCGTCATGAGCCACTATTTTTAGTGGCTTTTTAGTATAAATCTTTTTGTTAAAGAAGAATTTATTATCAAAAAATTTTTGAACTTTCAAAATCAATTTTTGCTGATTAAATGAAATTTCTATTCTCATTTATATTTTCATGGCTGTTCTGCTTTGGCAGTACAAGCCAGGGTAATTTTTATCCTGCAGGCAGGCAGCATCATGATCTTTTATCTATGGAAGCTATTGCCCCGGCCTTATTAGCCCAGCAACTTACTCTACCTTTCAAAACAGAAAGAGAAAAAGTAGAATCTATATTCAGATGGATAACAGACAATATTTCTTACCAGTCTAATTCTCCCATAATTAGATCAAGGCAAAACAAAAAACCACTTGAAGATGATGATACATCAATGGTTTTAAAACCTTTGAATGAACGTGTTGCTGAAAATGTGCTGAGAAGGAGAGAGGCAGTCTGTGATGGATATGCAAGATTATTTAAAACACTTTGTGATTTTGCAGGTATAGAATCTGAATTAGTAACGGGTTATGCAACAGGCTATAGAACTACCATCTTCCGTTCCAATCATACCTGGAATGCTGTTTCTATAGATAATAAATGGTACTTGCTGGATGCAACCTGGGCTAGCGGATATATAAACTACAGAGGTGACTATGTAAAACATTATGATGCGAAATATTTTCTGACACCTCCACAGCAATTTATAAGAGATCATTATCCTGAGGATATGAAATGGAGCCTTTTATCATTTCCTTTTTTCCCCGGTGAATTTAATCAATCACCTTTCCGGCACCAGGGCATGGAAAGAAATAAAATAAAATCATTCAGTCCACAAAAAGGAATTATTGAAACCAATGCAGGTGACACTGTGAAATTTGTATTAGAAACAACCATGACAGGAAGGGAAGCCTTTGTTTCAACAGATCCTTTTTTTGAATTAGCAATGCTTCCGTTTATAAATATTTATCTGAAAAACAACACTACCATTACTAAAAGGGACAATAAAATTTTCATAGAATATGTTTTACCTTCTTACGTATCAAATTGGTTATATGTAATAATGAATGGCGAAGTGCTTATGAGATATAAATTAAAAAATAAAAAAATTACAAAAACAGAGGTTTCTAAAACTGAATCTTTTTTTTTCTGCTAAAGATTTAAATAATTTTCCTTAATTTTTCCTTGCTGCCGGTCCACCATCTTTTCTTTTGATTTTCTTATCAGGGTTTGTAATTTATTTACTGCTTCATCAATTGACTGCTCAAAATCTGCTGCACTTTCTTTAACAAAAAGATCATTACCCGGAACTTCCAGCCTTATTTCACAATAATCACTTTTTGTTGCCCTGTCAGGACCCTGGAAAAAAGTAACATTCGCTATGCTTAAAGCCTAAAGAAGATACTATTACATCCATAATTTTATTTTTCTTTAATGATGCAGTTTTTATTCCAATATAATCCTGCAGCATTTATTTTTTAAATTCATTACTTATAATGATTTAATTTTCATCTTTTGCTTATGAAACGTTTTTATTTTTCATTGTTTTTAGCACTGTTTTTCTTAGGTGCCGCCTCTCAGGAAATACCTTCAATTTTATCTTTAAAAGAACGTGCGAGGGTGCAGGATGAACTTTTAATGGACAGGTTTGAAAACCTGTTGCCGTCACTTATGCGTGAGCAAGGTATGGATATGTGGTTGGTAATAGGCAGAGAATATAATGAAGATCCGGTTTTAAAAACAATGCTGCCTTCAACCTGGCTCAACGCAAGAAGGAGAACGATACTATTATTTTTTGATCGTGGGAATCAACGAGGTTTGGAAAGAATAGCTGTTGCCAGGTATGATGTTGGAAAATTATTTAAAGGAGCCTGGAATCCGGAAGAGGAACCCAATCAATGGAAAAGATTAGCAGCATTAATTTCTGAAAGGGCACCTCGAAAAATTGGTTTAAATTATTCACCTGAATTTGCTCATGCAGATGGAATTACAAAAACAGAATACGACAGCCTGGTAAAATACTTATCTGTAAGGCAAAAATCTTCTATTACTTCAGCAGAAAAATTAGCTGTCGATTGGTTGCAGATCCGTTCGGAAAAAGAATTAAAACTATACGATACCATTTCCCGCATTGCACATGATATTATAGAAGAAGCGTTTTCCGAAAAAGTTATAAAACCTGGAATAACAACCACTGAAGATGTAGTGTGGTGGATGCGTGAAAAAGTAGCTGAATTAAAGTTGGAAACCTGGTTTCATCCAACTGTAGATGTGCAAAGAGGTAATCCCGGTGAAGGTGATTCACAGCGCTCTTTTTCTCAACAGCCCGCTGCAGATGTAATTCAATTTGGAGATCTTTTACACTGTGATTTTGGTATCAGCTATCTTAAATTAAATACTGATGTTCAGCAATTGGCTTATGTGCTAAAACCACAAGAAACTGACGCACCTGAAAGTTTAAAAAACGGTATAAAAACCGGTAACAAACTTCAGGATATTGTTACTGCCTATATGCATACTGCTAAAACAGGTAACCAGGTGCTTAAGGAATCCCTGCAAAAAGCAAAAGACGAAGGTATAGTTGCAACTATTTATTCACACCCAATTGGTTTTCATGGGCATGCTGCCGGTCCTGCCATAGGTATGTGGGATATGCAAAGTGGTGTTCCCGGGAGCGGTGAATATTTTTTCAAAAACAATACTGCCTATGCCATTGAACTTAATGCCAAAGTATTTATTCCGGAATGGAATAAAGAAATCCGTATAATGCTGGAAGAGCAGGCTGTGCTGAAGAATAATAGTGTATATTATATAGATGGCAGGCAAAAAAAAATACTGCTTATTCCACGCAATCAAAACCATTTATCACAGTAAAAATTTTATCTTTTTTAAAATAATTCTAAATGAAAAAATTGATATTGATGCTGGCAATTTTTGTTTCAGCAGCACCTGCTTTTTCCCAAGCTGATTATTTTTTTCCAAACAGTGGCAGAATGAATGCTGCCATTCCCACACCAGAACAGTTCTTAGGTTATGCTATTGGTACACATCATACCAGGCATGATAAGATTGTGGAATATTTTAAAGAACTGGACCGGTTATCAAACAGGGTTAAAGTACAGGTAATTGGTGAAACTTATGAACATCGTCAGCAAATTGCAGCTACTTTCACATCGCCGGATAATCACCAGAGAATTGAAGATATTCGTAAAGCACACCTGGCGGGACAAATTACCGGTGCCACTGAAAATGTTCCACTAGTTATTCAATTAGGATATAATGTTCATGGCAATGAACCTTCAAGCAGTGAAGCTGCTATGTTGACTGCATATTATTTAACGGCTTCTGAAAATGAAGAAACTTTAAAATGGTTAAGTGGTATGGTCATATTGATGGATCCCAATATTAATCCTGATGGCAGGGACAGGCATAGCAACTGGGCTAATATGCATAAAGCATTTCCTCCTGTTTCCGATCCATTAGATCGTGAGCATACTGAAGTATGGCCGGGGGGTCGTTTTAATCATTATTGGTTTGATCTGAACCGAGATTGGTTTTTGGGTGTACATCCTGAAACAAGAAACCGAATAAGATTTGTGCATCAATGGCGACCTTATGTACAAACAGATCATCATGAAATGGGAACAAACAGTACTTTTTATTTTGATCCCGGTAAAAGCAGCAGCAATAATCCCATAGTACCGGATTATTTGTATAATACTATCTATCCCAAATTTGGACAATACTTTTCGGAAGCGTTAAATCAAATTGGGTCTATGTATTTTACAAAAGAAGCTTTTGATAAGTTATATCCTGGATATGGATCGAGTTACATAAATTTTTATGGGGGTGCAGGATTTTTGTTTGAGCAAGGTAGTTCCAGGGGGCATGTTGCTGAAACAACTACAATACCACTTACTTTCGCATTTACCATCCGTAACCAGTTTATTTCTTCTCTTACAACCATAAGAGCTTCCCTTGCTGAAAAACCTCAGTTATTGAAATTGCGAAGAGATTTTTATAAAGCCACTTCCGATGCCGCAAAAAAATCTTCTTTAAAAGGTTATGTGTTTGGAGATGCTAATGATGCAACACGCACCAATACCTTTCTTGATTTATTGCAATTACATGAAGTGGATGTATATGAACTGGAAAATTCAGTAAGTACAGGAGGTCATCGCTTTGAAGCAGGTAAAGCATTTTATGTTCCTGCAGATCAGGCCAACTATTTAGTAGTGCGTTCTTTATTTGAGAAAGCCATTACTTATACAGATAGTTTATTTTATGATGCTTCTACCTGGTCTGTTATTCATGCTTTTGATCTTCCTTATGCAGAATTGCGTACTCCATTACCAAAAAATAAAGCAGCATCCAATGTAAATACACCTGCTCCTGTGGTTGAAAAAAGTAACTATGCCTATATATTTTCTGTAACGGATTATAATGCGCATAAAGCAATTTATCACATACAAAAAGGCGGTGCATTTGTACAGGCAGCTGCTCGTCCTTTTTCGCTACATATTAATGGTCAGAATAAAAATTTTGGGTATGGCAGCATTTCTATTCCGGTGCACTTGCAAAACCTTACACCAGATTCTATTTACAATCTTGTTGCGTCTGCAGGAAAAATTGCAAATATTCCTATTTACAGCTTACATTCCGGTTTTAATATTTCTGGAATAGATCTGGGTAGTAATTATATGCGAACGTTAAAGCAACCAAAGGTAATGATGCTGGTTGGAGTGGGTATTGTGCCTATGGAGGCGGGTGAAGTATGGCATCTTTTAGACCAACGGGTTGAGTTACCAATAACAAAAATGGATATTTTAAATTTTGGCAGGGCTGACTTAAGTAAATATAATTCTATAATAATGGTATCCGGAAATTATAGTTTGTTAGATAAAGCTGCAACAGATAAATTAAAACAATGGGTACAAAATGGCGGTACATTAATTACCATTAAAACAGCAGCAGAATGGGCAATTAAAAATGGTTTTACAAAAGAAAAAATGTTTACACCAGATACAACCTTACCTAAAGCTCCTGTAAGATTTAATTATGATGAGGCAATAGAAAGAGAGGGTGCCAGATCACTTGGTGGGTCTATTTTTGCTGCCGACCTGGATACAACGCATCCAATAGGTTATGGATATACAGGAAGAAGAATATCAGTATATAAGAACAACCAAACTTTTTTACAAACGGGCACCAATCCTTACAGCACGGTGTTACAATATACCGCTAACCCATTAATTGGCGGTTATATTCATCCTGCTACTTTGCAAAAGTTTAAAAATGCAGCTTCTATTGTTGTAGGGGGAGAAGGGGCAGGAAGAGTTATTTTCTTTGCCGATAATCCAAATTTCAGAGGAGCATGGTATGGTACAAACAAATTATTTTTAAACGCTCTGTTTTATAATTCAATGATAAATGTGCCGGTTATCACAGAATAACATTTAGTTATTTGTAGGTAAGCACTTGTTTTTTGACAGGTGATTTTTTTTTTAGTTCAGCTATCTTTGTGCGCTTTAGAGCCTTTGCTCTGGTGTCGTTCTGTTGAACAAATATTAAATTATGTCAGAAGAGAAGTCGCTGAATTTTATAGAAGAAATTATTGAGGATGACCTTAAAGATGGAAAATATAATTCTATTGTTACCCGTTTTCCACCTGAACCAAATGGTTATTTACATATAGGTCATGCAACAAGCATTTGTTTAAATTTTGGACTATCAAAAAAATATGGCGGATATACAAACCTTCGTTTTGATGATACCAATCCTGTTACAGAAGAAACCGAATATGTAGATAGTATAAAAGAAGATGTAAAGTGGTTGGGATTTGATTGGAAAAACGAATTATATGCTTCGGATTATTTTGAGCAACTATACGAATATGCACTGAAGTTGATTGAAAAAGACCTGGCTTATGTCGACGATTCTACATCGGAAGAAATAGCTTTATTAAAAGGAACACCAACAGAAATTGGTAAAGACAGCCCTTACCGCAACAGGAGCAAAGAAGTAAACCTGCAATTATTTAAAGAAATGCGTGCGGGAAAATATAAAGATGGTGAAAGAGTGCTTCGTGCAAAAATTGATATGGCGCATCCAAACATGCTGATGCGTGACCCCATTTTATATCGTATCAAACATGCACATCATCATCGTACCGGTGATAAATGGTGTATATATCCAATGTACGATATGGCACATGGGCAGAGTGACTCGATAGAAAAAGTTACTCATTCACTTTGTACGCTGGAATTTGTGCCACATCGCGAATTGTATGACTGGCTGATAGAAAAATTGGAAATATTCCCTTCAAAGCAAATTGAATTTGCCCGCCGTAATGTAAGTTACACGGTGATGAGTAAACGAAAATTATTACAGCTTGTTCAGGAAAACCATGTTCAGGGCTGGGATGATCCCCGTATGCCTACCATCAGCGGTATGAGGCGCAGAGGATATACACCGGAAGCATTCAGGGAATTTTGTGACAGAGTTGGTATTGCAAAACGGGATGTATTAATTGACATCTCTCTGCTTGAATTTTGTGTAAGAGAACATTTAAACAGGGTTGCCCTTCGACGAATGGTAGTATTTGATCCTCTAAAAGTAGTTATTACAAATTTTACAGAAGGTGTAGAGATTTTAGAAGGAGAAGATAATCCTGAAGATGAAAAAAGCGGAAACAGGGAAATTCCATTTGGAAGAGAGCTTTATATAGAAAGAGAAGATTTTATGGATAACCCTCCAAAAAAATTCTTTCGTTTATTTCCCGGTGGAATGGTGAGATTAAAATATGCATATATCATTCGTTGCGATGAAGTAGTTAAGGATGAAAATGGAGTTGTACAGGAATTGCGTTGCACCTATTTTCCTGAAAGCAGAAGTGGTCATGACAAATCCGGTATAAATGTAAAAGGCACCTTGCATTGGGTAGAGCAAACAAATGCTATTACAGCTGAAGTTCGGTTGTATGACCGTTTATTTGAAGTTGAAGACCCATCGAATGAAGAAGGAGATTTTAAAGACTATATAAATCCTGATTCCTTAAAATTAGAAAAAACAGTTTATGCTGAACCTGCATTAAAAAATGCAAGATTAGAAGAACGATATCAGTTTTTAAGAAAGGGATATTTTACGCTGGATACAAAGGATACTAATCAAAGATTGGTATTTAACCGGACTGTTACTTTAAAAGATGCATGGGCTAAAGAACAGAAAAAACGATGATTTTATTAATGATTTAAATAAATAAACCCTGCATTTGCAGGGTTTATTTTTATCGTTAAGATTAATTATCCCGGTTCTAAAGCTCTTGTAATTCTATCAGAAACATCCTGTAAATGAGCCCGGCTGTTAGCATCACGGTATGCAGGTAAAGCTGCTTTTATTTCAGTTTGCAATGTTTTTAATTGTGCTCTTGCTAAAGACGATGCATCTGTACTTGATGTAAAAGTTGCCATCTGGCCAAAAGTGAATACAGGCGGTGTAGAGGAAGGCGGAGTTATTGATCTGATTAACCTGTCAGTAAATGATTTCTGCAAATTTCTTCTGTATATATCAATAGGTTGCCTTGCTGTTAATTCACTCCAGATACCTCTGCGCAAATCTGTAAGCATCGCATTAGCAGTATACACATTATTCGATTCCGCTTCAGATCGCAACAATTTGTTTAATGTAGCGTGGTTGGTAAGCCTACCCAATATATTATCCTGTACATTATTAATTGATGTAAGTGTATTGGTACCTGTTCTACTTGTTATATCAGAATTGATCAGCCAACGTGGTGTTTTAAATAACTGGTCATGTAAAAATTGGATGGCTTCTTTCTGTTTTGCCAGTGGAACAAATTCCACTACAACACCAGACTGCTCAACAGTTTTTGGTGTGGTCATGATACCACCAATATTCTTTGTTACGTGTCCCATGTACCTGCTGTATTGACTTATAACCTGTGTATACATTTCGTTGAGACTCCTGTAATCTTTATTTTCTTCTCTTGTCCATTCAGGCAGTTTTACTAAAATGCGTTGCAGATTTTTTATACCATAGGCACTTGCCTTCATAGCATTATCACCAAGGTCTTCACTTTGTGCTCTTGGATCGTCAGTATCTGATTCTGTAAGAAATCTGAATCGACTGTCTTTTAGTTTATCAATTACTAGTTTGTTTAAAATGGGTGTTTCTGCATCGGCAGATCTAGCTTCCGGTAGCCACCGGTATCCCCATTCGATTGCCCATTTATCATAATCACCAATTCTTGCATACAATCCTTCTTCACCAATGTTATCTTCAGGCTGAGCTACATAATTAAAACGTGCATAATCCATAATAGAAGGAGTGTGTCCGTTTGCTTCAACCCAGGCTTTATTACGCAAATTTTCTACAGGTATTGTAGTTGAAGAACCAAAATTGTGACGTAAGCCTAAAGTATGGCCCACTTCGTGTGCAGATACAAATCTGATCAAACGACCCATTAATGAATCTTCAAAACGTAATGTTCGTGCGCGGGGGTCAACGGCTGCAGTTTGGATAAAATACCAGTTACGAACCAGGTTCATAACATTGTGATACCAGTTAATATGCGATTCTAAAATTTCACCAGAACGGGGGTCGTGCACATGCGGTCCACTTGCATTTGGTATATCAGAGGGTTTATAAACTATTGCAGAATAAAGTGCATTATCTATACTCCAGTTAGGATCGCCAACAGGAGCTTCACGTGCATAAATAGCATTTTTAAATCCTGCTTTTTCAAAAGCTACCTGCCAGTCATCAACACCTTGCATTAAATAAGAAACCCATTTTTTTGGTGTAGCCGGATCAATATAAAATACAATAGGTTTTTGTGGTTCCACCAATTCTCCTCTTTTATATCTTTCAACATCTTCTGGTTTCGGTTCCAGCCTCCATCTTGTTATCATTCTTACTTGTTCCACCCCTTGTGGGTTTATATCAAAATCAGTAAAGCCAGTTGAAAAATATCCAACACGGGGATCAAAAAGCCTTGGCTGCATTAGGTAGCGTGGCAACATGATCATAGAACTATTTAATTCAAATGTGGCAGGTGACCCTGTTTGAGGAGCAGAGCCAGGACCTGTCGTAAATTGTCCCGGAGTAGCCTGAGGTGTTCTTATATAAGTTTTAGCTGTTTTTATTTCAATGTTAGCTGCAAAAGGTAGCACATCTATAATGTAACTATTATCTTTTTGATAATTGGTTAAACCCAATGCTCTTTTAGTACGGGCACTAAAAAATAAAATTTCATTATCACCCATTAAATAATCAGTTACATCTATTACAGTACCTCCTGTTCGTGAAACAGAATCCCGGGCTAAAGCTTTCACATCAAAAGAAGCTGCAATGGGTTGTAAATTGGAGTTTCTAACAGAATTGTACATTCCTTCAGTAGAATCCCTTGCTACCTGCTGATAAGAAATAGATCTTAAAAAAATACGATTATTTGGTCCTCGTTCAAATGAAATCACATTATCTGCAATCTGGTCACCTGCATAACCCAAAAACCCGGCACGGCCTCCAGCTGGTGCTTTTGATATTCTGTTTACAACAAGAATTTCTCTGTTTAATATAGAGTCCGGTAATTCAAAGAAAAATTTATCATCAACTCTATGAATTGTAAATAATCCTTTTGTAGTTCTGGCACGGGAAGGAATTACCTCACTATAAGGTCTGGGTCCTGTTGACCTTAGTGCAGGAGTTGTTCCAGTATCACTTCGTGGAGTTGAAGGTGGTTGGTTTCTTTGTTGTGCAATTGAAAGGGTGGTTGAAAATAAAAATAGGTACAGAGCAAACACACGTAGAATCATGAATAAACATTTTGAATTAATAATAATGAAGGTGGAATTTAATGAAATAGTTGCAAAGCAGGCAAGTAAAATGAAATTGGGTTAGCAAATTTTAACCTCTGCTAACATTAAGGTTTGAAAATATTTAATCCGGGGTAAGTATCCATCAAAAAACCTTAAACATATTTATATTATACATAATTTATTTCACTAACGATATTCTCCAAAAATGTTTCGAAGTACATCTGCAACTTCACCGAGTGTACAATAATTTTCAACGGCCTCTACTACTGCAGGCATAATATTTTCACCATTTACTGTTTTGTTTCTGATCTCTTCAAGAGATGAAGAAACTTTACCTGCATCTCTTCTGGTTTTTAATGAATTTATTTTCTCAGTCTGCTGTTCCCGTATACTATCATCTATCCTGAAATGAGGAACTGCTGCATCTTTTTCCTGTTGAAATTTATTTACACCCACTACTATTTTTTCATTCTTTTCTAACTTTTGTTGAAATTCATATGCACTGTGTGCAATTTCATTTTGTATGAATTGTTGTTCAATAGCAGATACACTTCCACCCATGGCATCTATTTTATCAATGAGTTGCCATGCTTTTTTTTCAACTTCATTGGTTAAAGCTTCTACATAATATGATCCTGCCAGCGGATCTGCTGTATCCGGAGCACCACTTTCATAAGCAACTATTTGTTGTGTTCTTAAGGCTATCCTTGCAGCCTCCTCTGTTGGTAAATTCAAAGCCTCATCATAACCGTTTGTATGTAGTGATTGTGTGCCACCTAATACTGCTGATAAAGTTTGGATAGTTACACGTGCTATATTATTTAAAGGTTGTTGTGCTGTAAGTGTACTGCCTCCGGTTTGTGTATGAAAACGAAGCATCATTGCCTTTGGGTCTGTTGCTCCTAAATCTTTCATTATAGTCGTCCACATTCTTCTTGCTGCCCTGAACTTGGCAACTTCTTCAAACAAATTATTATGTGCATTAAAGAAGAAAGAAAGACGTTTACCAAATACATTAATGTCCAGTCCTTTTTCTAAAGCAGCCTGTACATAAGCTTTTCCGTTGCTAAGTGTAAACGCAATTTCCTGTACTGCTGTACTACCTGCTTCACGTATATGATAACCGGAAATGGATATAGTATTCCATTTAGGCACTTCATGGCTGCACCATTCAAAAATATCTGTAATAATGCGCATAGATGGTTTGGGGGGGTAGATATAGGTTCCTCTTGCTGCATATTCTTTTAAGATATCATTTTGTATGGTGCCATTAATTTTCCTTAGATCAGCTCCTTGCTTTTTTGCAAGGGCCACATAAAATGCCAGTAAAATGTAAGCTGTTGCATTAATGGTCATGGAAGTGCTGACGTCTTCCAGCTTAATATTTTTAAAAAGCGTCTCAATATCATCCAGCGAATCAATAGCCACACCTACTTTTCCAACTTCACCTTCAGATAACTGATGATCACTATCATATCCAATTTGTGTTGTAAGATCAAAAGCGACACTCAATCCCATTACCCCCTGGGACAGTAAATAATGATAACGTTTATTGCTTTCTTCTGCAGTACTAAAACCAGCATATTGTCTCATTGTCCATAACTTACCCCTGTACATATCTGCCTGTACACCGCGTGTATATGGTAATTCGCCTGGAGCTTCCGGCGGTGGTGGAAATAGTACACTATCTTCTTTTGAGTATACTGGTTTTATTTCTATTCCGGAATCTGTAAATAAGGGTTTTTTCATTTGCACACTTTGATGATCTATCAAGATTACCGCATTAATTTTTTTGCCTCGAAATTTAACGTATCTAAAACAATGCTGTGTAAAACCTTATCCTGCTGATTCAAAACTACATCAAGCAACTGGCGGTTCAGATCACCGG
>JACDAZ010000144.1 GCA_013695175.1 Flavisolibacter sp.
TGAGAGGTCTGCCAGCGAATCTTCGCTATGGAGCAGAAGTCAGCAGAAGTCATAGTAAGCCGGATACGAGCTGCAACCTGATGCAAAGGCAATGCAGAAGGCTCACAAAAGGACGAAGGACTGAATGAATGAAATGGCAGAACGGATGAAAGCTCGATTGTTGATGTTGAAAGCCGAAACACGTTAGAGAACTACTTGCTTGATGATAGGTCGGAAACCAAAAGTAAAAAGTAAGAGGTGCTTAATCAACAAGAGCATATAACCAATTAAATCATTTTATTCAAACCGCCGTGATACGAGACCCGTACGTCCGGTGGTGTGAGAGGACAGGTAGCCAGCTAATGGCTACCTTCCTACTCGATTCATACCATTTATCATGTACCAATTTTTATATAACTGGCTACTATGCCTTTAATCAGGGAAGAGCTAAAACCCTGGTGTTCCATTTCATTTAAACCGGCTATAGTACATCCTTTTGGCGTAGTTACTTTATCAATTTCTTTTTCTGGATGGCTATCTGTTTCCAATAATAATTGTGAAGCACCCTTTACAGTTTGTGCAGCAATTAAACTTGCAGTTTCTACATCAAACCCAATTTCAATACCTCCCTGTATATTGGCTCTTATATATCGCATCGCATATGCAGTGCCACATGCTCCTAAAACTGTTGCTGCATCCATTAAATTTTCGTCTATTGTTACCGTTCTACCTACTTGATTAAATATTTTTTGGACCGTGTCTATTTGCTGAAGAGAAGCATTTTTATAACAAAGGCAGGTCATGCTTTGTTGAATAGCAATTGCAGTATTAGGCATAGCTCTGAACAGAGCTGTATTTTTTTTAATAATATTCTCTAAGTCATTTAACCAAACACCGGTAACAACAGAAATTAATATCTGTTTTGTATGAACAACTGTTTTTATTTCTTCTAATACATCCTGGTAATTATAGGGCTTTACAGCAAGTATTATGATGTCAGAGGCTTCTGCTGCTTCTGTGTTATTACTTGTAACTTTTACACCTAAATCAGCAAGCTGAGATAGTAAAAATGTATTTCTTCTTGTTATAACTAATTGATCAGGCTTAATAAAACCATTAATTAATAATCCTTTTGCAATAGCAGATCCTAAATTTCCAGCACCTATAATTGTTATTTTTTGATCCATATGTATAAATTAAAGCAATTCATGCAATTTGGAAAAGCTTAATAAGAATGGATCAATTGAGTAGTAAAAAGAAATAACATCAACTTCCTCTATTAGCTCCTGTAGATCTTATTTTCTTTGCTGCACCCGCAGGTTTAGAACCACTTTTAATAAACTTAGAACCCTTTCCCTGGTTCTTTTGATTTTTATTGGTAAGGTTATCAGCTTTTTTATTATTTGTAGGTAAGGCCATAAAATATTTTTTGTTTTACAAATTTAATAAAATGAAATTTAAAGATTTTAATATAAATATCTCGCCATTTTGTATAAAATTCATTCAATAATTTTAAATAAAAACTGAACATTTTTAATTGATAATTGTTTAACTCAAAATTGGGTTTTGAAATAAAAACATTTTTATTATTTTGTCGCGGAAAGCAGATCAAGAATTGTTTTAGATGACCAAAATTTTACTCGCTATATCTATTTTGTTTATGAGTTGCACTTTAATGGTGCATTCTATATTTGTTTATCAATGTAATGCAATACAGACTTTGGTTGCTGAAGAAGAACCACATGAAGATAAACCAAATAAAAAAGTTCTTGACAATAAGGACAAGTCACTCTTATCATTACAACTTTCACTAATTTCTTCCTTTTACGCCTCTTTGTTATCTTGTAATGAAAGCCTTAAATTACCTAAGGGTTTCGCTGAAAAACCTTACCTCCCTCCTGAAGTGATATAGTATCTTATCTATCATTTTATTCCTCCGTTGAGGAAAGAACAGTTATATCACTAAAAACCAAAACCATTTATGAAAAAATCATACGTGGCAAATCTTAGGTATGATTTGCCTTCAAGTATTGTTGTATTCTTAGTAGCTGTACCACTTTGTTTAGGTATAGCTTTGGCATCAGGAGCTCCATTTTTTTCCGGTTTAATTGCCGGAATAGTGGGAGGTATTGTTATAGGTTGTTTCAGTAATTCTCAATTAAGTGTTAGTGGGCCTGCTGCAGGTTTAACAGCTATCGTTTTGGCTTCTATTTTACAGCTTGGCGCTTTTGAAGTTTTTCTTGTAGCGGTTGTGCTGGCGGGAGCACTTCAGCTGGTATTAGGTTTTTTAAAAGCAGGTAGTATAGCAAATTATTTCCCCGGCAGTGTTATTAAAGGCATGCTTACAGCAATTGGTATTATAATTATTTTAAAGCAAATACCACATGCTTTTGGTTATGATAAAAATTCTGAAGGTGATTTATCATTTTTTCAAATAGATGGTAATAACACTTTTACAACTTTATTGGAACCCTTATCACAAATTCATCTTGGGGTTACTGTTATTACAGCTATTGCACTTTTTATATTGATATTATGGGAGAAGCCTTTCATGAAAAAATTTAAATTAGTGCCTGGTGCCTTAGTAGCTGTTATTGCCGCTGTATTATTAAATGAAATATTTAAGGCTGCTATTCCGGCTATGGCTGTAGCTGCTGATCACCTGGTGCAGGTGCCGGTTGCTGATAGCTTTAGCGATTTCTTAAGTTTTTTTATTTTACCTGACTTCAGTAAAATATTGAGAGCTGATGTAATTATGGTAGCCATAACATTAGCAGCTGTAGCATCTATAGAAACTTTACTTTGTATTGAAGCAGTGGACAAAATGGATCCACAACGCAGACGTACATCTCAGAACCTGGAACTGAAGGCGCAGGGAATTGGAAATATTGTTTCCGGTTTGCTGGGTGGTTTACCATTAACCAGCGTAATAGTTAGAAGTACTGCAAACGTAAATGCAGGTGCTAAAACAAAAACATCTACTATAGCACATGGCTTTCTAATTTTAATTTGTGCTGCTCTTATTCCTGTATTATTAAATAAAATTCCACTGGGAGCCCTGGCTGCAATTTTGCTTGTTACCGGGTATAAACTTGCTAAAGTGGCCATATTCAAACAAATGTTTCAGAATGGTAAATATCAATGGGCGCCTTTTATGGTAACTGTAATTGCCATTGTATTTACTGACCTGTTAACAGGAGTAGGACTTGGGTTGGTGGCTGCAGTAATAGCATTGTTATATGGCAATCTTAAAAATTCATACTTCTTTCATAAAGAAAATCACCACCAGGGTGAGGTTATTAAAATTCACTTATCAGAAGAAGTATCTTTTTTAAACAAGGCAAGTATCAAATTAACATTAGATCATTTGCCTGAAAATTCAACAGTTATTATTGATGCATCAAAATCACAGTATATTGATTTTGATGTATTGGAACTGATAAAAGAATTTAAAGAAATCAAAGTAAATCAAAAGAACATTACATGTTATTTAATAGGGTTTAAAGAAGTGTATGGTATCGATAATACACATAATGTACTTTCTGAAGCACAAACTTCTTATCCTAATCAAATACTTGTTTCACCAAAGCCTGCAATGGTTACATCTTAATTATATAAAATTTAAAAAATTAAACAATGAGAACATTAAATAAGGAAATACAGCAAAAGATATCCCCCTCAGAGGCATTAACTATTTTAAAAGAAGGAAACAGGCGTTTTGTTCAAAATTTAAAGTTGAACAGAAATCTACTTGAGCAAGTAAATAATACCAGTGATGGTCAGTGGCCTTTTGCAGTTATATTAAGTTGTATTGACAGCAGAACTTCAGCAGAATTAATTTTTGACCAGGGTCTTGGTGATATTTTTAGTGTACGCATAGCAGGTAATGTTGTTAATGAAGACATTTTGGGTAGCATGGAGTTTGCCTGCAAAGTAGCAGGTTCAAAATTTATTGTAGTATTAGGCCATAATAAATGTGGTGCAGTAAAAGGGGCATGCGACCATGTAAAAATGGGTAATTTAACTGCATTATTATCTAAGATAGAACCTGCTATAAATGAAGAAACTACTACTAAAGAAAACCGTTCATCTTCTAATTCAGAGTTTGTTGAAAATGTAGCTCATATAAATGTTACCCGTAATGTACATGATATTATGGACCGAAGTGAAATTTTACGAGAGATGATTGAAAGCGGGCAAATAGGTGTAATAGGTGCAATGTATGATGTTACTTCAGGTGAAGTTGAATTTTATGAAGATACTCTTATCTCAGGCAAAGTCAAAGAAAGGCAAATGCAAACAGCATAAATTAATAAAGAACCCCTCAATTTCGAGGGGTTCGTTTTTACAAATCACTTTCCGGCAGTTTATTGTATTCTCCCTTCCATGCATAATATCCAAATATTACAAAGCCTATTGCTATTGGTATAAATACAAAAACAAAAACACTCCATTGAATAATTGTGTCTGCAACAGGGTTCTTTACAATTTCATTCATTGCTGTTTTAATCAGATAAAATATAGCGAGAGGTGCTAAAACTATCCAAACAAGCCCTAAGAATTTTTTTATTGCATTTTCCATCTCAATACATTTTTTGAGTTTTGTTTTGAATATAAACAGCTCCAATAATAAAACAAACCATTGCAATTATGATTGGATAATAAAGGCCTACTAAAATATCTGCTGTATAAATAGTTGTAAGTAGTGTTGCAATAAAAGGAGTTAATCCACCAAATACGCCATTACCAATATGGTAAGGCAGTGACATAGATGTATAACGGATGCGTGTGGGAAAAAGCTCCACCAGGAAAGCAGCTATTGGCCCATAAACCATGGTTACATAAAATATCATCAAAAACACGATTGCTACCATGCTCCAATAGTTTTTTTGAGGAAGAATTTTGGATTGCTTTACCAGAGGTTGTGCAATCATGTGCATAGAATTAGAGTAAACAGTATCTGTTGCTATTTCTGAAACAGATATCCCGTTATTATAGAACCTTTTAGTTTCAATAGTTCTTAAAAAATTACCGGTTTCACCAATGGAGATAGATTTTCGGTTAATTTGCTTTTTAAATACCAATTCAGTTTCGTTTTCTACACTTGATAAAGAATATAATTGTGCAAACAAAGGACGGTATGTTAATATAGCAAGCAACATTCCGGTTAACATGATCCATTTTCTGCCAACCTTGTCACTCCATCCACCAAATACAATAAAAAACGGTGTTGCAAAAAGTATGGCCCATATTAATATGGTTCGTGATTGTTCAAAATCTATTTTACAAACATTTTCAATAAATGACTGCGCATAAAATTGTCCGGTATACCAAACTACGCCTTGTCCCATAGTGGCACCAAACAAGGCAAGCAATACCATTTTTAGATTGTTCTTGTGCCTGAAGCTTTCCCTCAAAGGATTTACAGATGTTGTTCCCTCTGCTTTTAATTGTGCAAACAAGGGAGACTCCTTCATTTTTAATCTTATGTAAATTGATACCCCTACCAATACTATAGAAAGCAAAAATGGAATTCTCCATCCCCAGTCATTAAACTTTGCAATGGAAGCTGCTTCATTTGAATCAAGGGCTTGTCGTGTTATAAGTATTACACCAAGTGAAACAAATAATCCTAAAGTAGCCGTTGTTTGAATCCATGACGTATAAAAACCTCTCTTATTGTCAGGAGCATGTTCCGCAACATATGTGGCTGCACCACCATATTCACCGCCTAACGCAAGTCCTTGTAGCAATCGAAGTACTAAAACTATAATTGGTGCTGCAAAACCTATTGTATCATAACCGGGAACCAAACCAATGGCAAAAGTGGATCCCCCCATTATGATCAGGGTTAGCAGAAATGTATATTTCCTTCCTACAATATCACCCAGTCTTCCAAAAAATAAAGCCCCAAAAGGGCGTACAATAAAACCTGCAGCAAAGGTTGCTAATGTAGCAAGCAAGGCTGCTGTGGGATTTGTTTTTGGAAAAAACTGGCTTGCAATAACTGTGGCAAGGCTTCCGAAAATATAAAAGTCGTACCACTCAATTAATGTTCCAACCGATGAAGCCCATATTACCGACCATATTTTATTTTTCTCTTTTTTTGGTTGCACAAGCTGCTTTTGAACCTTAAATCTAAGAAGAGGATTTGAATGAGGGCGACACTATTTTTAAAGATGCAGATTCTTTTTATTAAAATATGCATACGATAATGCATAGTTGTATTTTTAAAAACCAAAGTTGAATTAATCATGTCTTACCCATACCAGATAAAATCTTTACAGCAATACAAAGAAGCTTATCAGAAATCTGTTGATCAACCAGAATTATTTTGGTCAGAAGTAGCAGACACCTTTGAATGGAGAAAAAAATGGGATCGTGTTCTTGATTGGAATTTTGAAGAACCAAAAATAAAATGGTTTGAAGGGGGCAAATTGAATATTACAGAAAATTGTATTGACAGGCATTTACAATCTTTAGGGGAGACGCCTGCTCTGATTTGGGAGCCCAATAATCCTGATGACAGGGTAAGGGTTGTAACATATAACCGTTTATATAAAAGAGTTTGCCAGTTTGCACAGGTTCTTAAAAACAACGGTGTAAAAAAAGGAGATCGTGTGTGTATTTATATGGGTATGGTTCCTGAGCTTGCCTATGCAATTTTAGGCTGTGCCAGAATTGGTGCTATACACAGTGTGGTATTTGGTGGTTTTTCAGCACAGAGTATTGCAGACAGGCTTGAAGATGCCAAAGCTGAATACATCGTAACGGCAGATGGTGCATTCAGGGGCGATAAAATTATTCCATTAAAAAATGTAATTGATGATGCATTAATAGGAAACAGGACTGTAAAAAAGGTTATTGTGTATACCAGGACAAGAACACCTGTTTCTATGATTAAAGGAAGGGATGTATGGTGGGAAGATGAAATGGAGTTTGCAGAAACACAGGTTGAAAAAGAAGGTGTAGTTAGTTTTCCAGCAGAAGAAATGGATGCGGAAGATCCATTATTTATTTTATATACTTCAGGGAGTACAGGTAAGCCAAAAGGTGTTGTTCACAGCAGTGCAGGTTATATGATTTTTACTACATACAGTTTTGTAAATGTATTTCAATACAAGCCCGGTGATGTTCATTTTTGTACTGCTGATATAGGATGGATTACAGGGCATAGTTATATTATTTACGGACCATTAAGTGCCGGTGCAACTTCTGTAATGTTTGAAGGTGTTCCTACCTGGCCTGATGCAGGCAGGTTTTGGGATATAGTTGATAAACATAAGGTCAATATTATTTATACAGCACCTACTGCAATCCGTTCTTTAATGGGATATGGTACAGCGCCATTTGAAGGGAAGGATTTAAGTTCTTTAAAAATATTGGGTACTGTAGGTGAGCCTATTAATGAAGAAGCCTGGCATTGGTATAATAAGCATGTGGGTAAAGAAAAATGTCCCATTGTAGATACATGGTGGCAAACGGAAACAGGAGGAATATTAATTTCAAATTTAGCTGGTGTTACACCAGATAAACCAACATATGCCACACTTCCATTACCGGGTGTTCAACCCATTTTGGTGGACGAAGAAGGAAAGGAGATCACTGGCAACCCTGCAACCGGAAATTTATGCATGAAAGCACCTTGGCCATCCATGTTGCGTACTACTTATGGAGATCATGAACGATGCAGGCTCAATTATTTTTCAACTTATGAAAATTTATATTTTACCGGTGATGGTGCTTTGCGTGATGAAGAAGGAAATTATAGAATAACAGGCAGGGTAGATGATGTATTAAATGTAAGCGGACATCGCATTGGAACGGCTGAAGTAGAAAATGCAATTAATATGCATTATGGCATTGTAGAAAGCGCTGTTGTTGGGTATAACCATCATATAAAAGGCCAGGGTATTTATGCTTATGTAATTTGTAATGTGGTGCATACAGATGAAGAGCATATGCGGCAGGATATTATTCAAACAGTATCAAGAATAATTGGTCCTATTGCAAAACCAGATAAAATTCAATTTGTTCAAGGGTTGCCAAAAACAAGAAGTGGAAAAATCATGCGCAGGGTTTTAAGAAAAATCGCTGAAGGTGAAACTGAAAATTTAGGAGATACAAGTACACTTTTGGATCCCGGTGTTGTTACTGATATTGCGAATGGAAAGCTTAATTAAAATGTAAAAGTAAAAATGTAAAAAATAATCTTCATCCCTGGATGTTTACTATTTTCTTATTGTAACAGGCGTGCCTACGGTAACATATCCATAAATTTCCTTGACATCTGCATTTTTTAAGGAAATGCAACCCAGTGTCCAGTTGTTATAACGATCAATCATATAATCGTCTTTTGGCCAGGTTCCATGTATACCAACACCACCGCCGGGTTTTGCAGTTTTTGGTATCTCACCTCTTTGTTTACGTTGGTTGAATTTGGCAAGGCTCTCCTGGTTTGGATAATCAATTAATAAAAATCTGCTCCATTTATCGTGAGGTTTCTTGGCTACTATTTTAAAATTGCCTTCGGGAGTATATTTATCCCCTTCCATGCTTTTATCTTTCATAGGATCATTTCCAAACACTACAGGGTAGGTAGCATACCAGCCTTTACTGTCATACACACTTAATTCATAATCAGATTTATCAATAATAATTTTTAAAGGGGGTAAAGGGGGAGCAACAGATCTTACAGATTTAGTTACCGTGTAAGAGGCAAAACTGGTTTTATTAGTTGATTTTGTGTGGTTAAAAAGGAAGCTTCCGGCTACCAACATGCAAGATAAAAAGATGGTGGTTTTCATAACACAAAAACAGGTTTGAGGTTTTCAATTTAGTAACGGTGTTCTTTTTGCTTTATTATACTTGTTTATAAGTTTTTAACAGCACTCCAAGAAAAGCAAAAATCCTGCTGAATCAAATTCAACAGGATTAATTTTATTCACAACTGGTTGTTTTACCAATGTCCAAATCGTATACCTACGTTGTAAGGGGTTTGATCAAGTCCTTTTTCCCACATGCTTTTAGTTGCATAAGAACCATATAATTTAAGGGGACCCATATTGACTTCACCAATGTATGACAGTTTCCATTGGTTCAGATCGAAATCATCTTTGGTTTTATCTTTCTTACCGCCGTCTTTTATTTTTTGCCTTGCAGAATATAAATATCCACCACTTACACCAGCGCTTAATCCAAAGCCCTGTTTTCTTTGTGGTGTAAAATTAAAATTCAACATAAGTGGTACTGTAAGATAATCTGCTGCCAGTTTGTTTTTATCTATTCCTTTCCATGTTTCATCTCTTGTGATCATAGTGGGGTTTCTTTCAAACTTTATGCGTTCATCAGAAAACCTGTAATTATTTAATTCAAGGCCAAGACCATACTTCAGGTTTACAACATGCTTGATCATGTTCATCTTTTGCATGAAGATCCAGATGTTTACATTGGTAGACTTTCCATTCCTTAATTTAAATAAGTCTTCATCACTTCCCAGGGCAAATGCCTGTGTTTCGGCAGATGCGTAATTAGTTTTATCATCAAAATTTGAAAAACCCAGGTCTATGATAAACCAATTGGTGCTTACATTAGTTGGTCTTTTCTTTTTACGGGAGTTGATGGTGATATGCCTTTCTCGTGTAGTGTCTCTGTTATCACCTTTTTTAATAATGATCATTCCACCTACTCTGATAGTGTCCGCTTTTTCAGTTGCTGTTGTATCTGTCTGGCTAAATCCGCTCACAGCAAGTCCCAGTGCAATTGTTGCAAGTAAAAATCTTTTCATTGTTCTTTAATTATAAGTTGATTATTTAAGTTTAATGGCTACCGCACCTATCAGTAATTCGTCATCTTCATTAACTGCATTGATGCCGGTACGACGTTCAATAAAACGGGTAGCTTTGCGAAGGAATCCTCTGACAGAACCCTTTTTATCTTCATCGCCATCAAATGCATCTAAACCAGGTACCAGTGTTTCTGATGCATCTACTTTAGTGTACGCAGGTACTTCAATAGTTGTTACAGGTTGGTTGTTAATATTTTGTTGCTGAAAAATATTTGCATCAATAGTATTTTGTTTTTCAACTTTAGGAAACTCAGTATGTGCTATATGTTCATTATCTATAGTAGGTACTTGATGTGTTATTGATTGATTATTGGCAACTGATTTCTTTTCTACATTATTTTTTTCTGATGCAATAACTATTTGAGTTTCTTCAGAACGATTAGCTTCTATTGTTTCATCAGTTGTTATAAATGAATTTTGATCTGCTATATTTTCTTTTTGTTGTTGTGGTTTTATAGTTTGCTGAACTATAACAGGCGGTTCATTAGTTACATCAGAGCTAAAAATATAGAAAAGTGCAGACGTTAGTAAAATAACAACTGCAGCTGCAATTCTTAATATAAAAAATGGACGAATGCTACGCTCATTTTCTGTTCTGTAAAGTTCTTTTTTATAGGGGTAAGTGATAATATCATCTTTGTGAAGCCTGGTTTTTAAAAGGCCCTCATATTGAATTTTATAATTCGTATCTGAAGATAATTTTATTTCAACTTTAGCCGCTTCTTCGCGAGAAAGTTCATTATCTAAATACATTAGAAGTTGTTCATCAACTACATCTTGTAGTATGTGATGGGACAAAAGTGATTCTTTGTCAAATAACCGAATAGGTTCGGCATCTAAAACTGTAGCAGATAAAAGGGCAAGTTCTTCTTTCAGGTCGGGATGATTAATAATAAATTCTTCAACAGCCAAACGTTGTACATGTGTAAGTTCATGATCAACATACATAAGAAAATATTCTTCGTAGTTGTTGCGATCAATATGTAAATGTTTGTTTTTAAATGACATTTTCCACTTTTACTAAATATTCTTTTAATTGTAAACGGGCTCTGTGTAAGTAAACTTTTACCTGGCTGCTGTTAAGCCCGGTAATCTGTCCAATCTCTTCATAACTATACCCTTCATAATCTTTCAGCATTACCAGAGATCTTTGTGTTTCGTTAAGTCTTGCCAATGCTTCATGTATAACAGCTTTGGCATTATGTGCCGGTTTATGAACAACCTGTGTTTCGTCTTTAAAATCCTCCTGTAAATAGATCCTTTTTATCTTTCTTAAATGATCAATCATAGCATTATAGGCTATTGTGAACAGATATGATTTACTTTTTTCGGCATCCACTTCAGCCCTGTTACGCCATAATTTTTCAAAAGCAGTTTGTACTACGTCCCGTGCATCCTCTTCATGTCTCAGGTTTTTAACAATAAACCTGAAAACTCCGTCAGCATAGTTTGTTACACATTCATTATATTCTTTCTCAGTCATAAAAGCAGTGTGTGCTAAAGGCTTAATTAATTATTTTACGTTTAACTTCTCTAGAAGTTACAGTAAAATGAAATATTTTTTAATTAATAAGGAGATATAGTTGTAATGAACTGTTGAGAAAGGGGTTCCCAAAGTAATTCCGGTTTAATAGACTGAGTACACTCAGACCCGGCTATGCAATCACCTGAAACATGGTTTAATAAAAAAAAGAAAGAGATGAGTAATATTCCTAGTGCAAGGAAGAAAATAGTTTTGGGTGTTAAAAGCTTTCTCATCTTATTATTTATTGGTGAGACGAAGCTAGTAAGACCTATGTTACAGCTTTACTAAACTTTTTTATTTTATTGATCTTTTAAAGGCTGACCAACTGCAATTTTACAATCATGTCCCGGCTGTCCATGGGCGGGATTCAATTTAACTCCTGCAGTATTACTGACCGGTAGTATAGGTGATGGTGTAATTCCTGGGGAGGGAATAGTTGGCTTTATTTCTGAGTTTTGACTAATTGGTTTGGCAGCTGCAGATCCGTCCAATGGTGCTCCAACAGCAATTTTACAATCATGTCCTGGTTGCCCATGTGCCGGGTTTAATTTAGCTCCTGCGCTTTTACCGGCAGGAAGTACAGGTGATGGTGTAATGGCTGGAGAAGGCCCAGCAGGAGAAGAAGCTGCCGGCTTTACATTTATTTCAGGGCTATTTGGTTTTGCTGCAGTTCCATTTAAAGGTGCCCCAACAGCTAATTCGCATCTGTGACCAGGTTGTCCATGTGCGGGATTTAAAGCCACACCTGGTTTATTAGCTACAGGTAGCGATGCATTTTGACCATTTGATGCAGGTGCAAATGCTGCCTGGGTGTTAAGAGTAGGCTGTAAAGGAGGCAAAGCCGGTGTTGTATCTAAAGGTGTAGAAGCTGTATTAAATAATGGGTTTGCTGTATCTGTTGATGTTGAATATAATTCAGTTGAAGGGCTTGAATCCTGGTTACAGGCAACAAAAAATACAGAAGCTAATATGAATAAGGAAAAATTTTTCATGAGATGCTTTTAATTGGCAGTGTAAGGTAATTGAAACTTATTAAGAATAAAATCCCAATAAACATATAACAGTGAAGTTATGTTGGCTTTAACAGTAGCAGCACCTCTGCCATTTTACTTGCATCTTCAACAAGTATATTTGCCTTTTAAAGCAGATATATGAATGAGAGATTTGTTACCCGCATAAAATCAGAAATTGAAGAAATTAAACAAGCAGGTTTATATAAAAGTGAAAGAATTATCACTTCTCCCCAGGGAGCGGAAATTACTGTTAACGGTCAAACTGTTTTAAATTTTTGTGCAAATAATTATTTGGGACTTTCTTCTCATCATAAAACCATTGCTGCAGCCCATAAATATATAGACAGTCATGGTTACGGTATGAGTTCCGTACGTTTCATCTGTGGTACACAGGACATTCATAAAGAGCTGGAACGGAAACTTGCAGAATTCCTGGGTACAGAAGATACTATTTTATATGTAGCCGCTTTCGACGCTAATGGTGGTGTTTTTGAACCTTTATTTAATGAGCAGGATGCTATTATTTCAGATGCTTTAAATCATGCCTCCATAATAGATGGCGTGCGTCTTTGTAAGGCGCAGCGTTTTAGATATGAACACAATAATATGGAAGACCTTGAGGTAAAATTGAAAGAAGCTTCCGGTGCACGCAGCCGGATTATAGTTACAGATGGATCATTTAGTATGGATGGTACCATAGCCAGGCTTGATGTTATTTGTGATTTAGCGGATAAACATGATGCAATAGTAATGATCGATGAAAGTCACTCTTCAGGTTTTTTGGGTAAAACTGGGCGTGGAACCCACGAGTACAGGGGTGTGATGGGCAGGATAGATATTATAACCGGCACACTGGGTAAGGCACTGGGTGGTGCAAGCGGAGGGTTTACCAGTGGCAGAAAAGAAATAATTGATATCCTGCGCCAGCGTAGCCGCCCTTATTTATTTTCAAATACGCTGGCACCTTCTATTACCGGGGCTAGTATAGCTGTATTAGATATACTAAGTGAAACAACAGAATTAAGAGATAAGCTGGAAAAAAATACAAAATATTTTAGAAGTGAAATGACAGAAGCTGGTTTTGACATAAAACCGGGTGAGCACCCTATAGTGCCCATTATGCTTTATGATTCTGTGTTAGCAGCCAAATTTGCAGATGCATTATTACAGGAAGGTGTTTATGTTATCGGATTCTTTTTTCCGGTGGTTCCTAAGGGTCAGGCAAGAATAAGAGTGCAAATAAGTGCAGCACACGAACAGGAACATTTGGACACAGCTATTAAAGCTTTTATAAAAATTGGTAAAGAACTGAAAGTTATTAAATCAGGGGAAGAAGTTAAAGTTTAAGAAAAATGAAATAAGGCAAAAGGGTTAAGGTACAAGAAACAAGATTTCATACTTGTTCCATCACAATAAACCTTTTTCGTCATCGTTAAATAACAACCATTCAATATCTTTTTATTGAATTGATTTTTATGCGAAAATTTCTATTAATCTTTTGTTTAGGCGCTATGTTGACCGGGACTATGAGTTCCTGCGTTTCAATGAAAAGAGATTGTAACGGAATCAAAAAGACAAAGTTGCCTAACGGTATTTATATATAAACGAATTACATTCCTATGATGAAAGCAATATCCTAAGGGTATTGCTTTTTTTATTGTAAACCAGATTCAAATTGAAAACAATTAACAGCTATTACCTTTGCGCAAAAAACAGATGAAGGTTTTTGTTGGTGTATTTGCTGCTGTTATTCTTTTTTCTGCCTGTTCTCCCAATAATGTTAATGTAGATAATTCACTTAAGAAGCATTTTGATGAAGCCGGTGTTCATGGAACATTTGCCATTTTAGATAATGGGACAAATCAATTTACTATATACAATCTTGCCCGCTATCGGGATAGTTCATTTTTACCTGCGTCTACTTTTAAAATCATTAATTCATTAATTGGGTTACAAACAGGTAAAATTGTAAATGACAGCATGTTGATTAATTGGGATGGAATTGACAGGGGTAGATCTGAGTGCAATGGAAATTTAACTATGTATGAGGCATTTAGATTTTCCTGTCCACCTTGGTACCAGGAGCTGGCAAGAAGAATTGGAAAAGATACTATGCAAACCTGGATTGATTCACTGGAATATGGAAATAAAACTATAAGTAGTATTGATACCTTTTGGCTTGATAACTCACTAAAAATTTCTCCTGATGAACAATTGGGTTTAATGAAAAGATTATATTTTGATCAGTTGCCTTTTCACAAAATAAATCAGGATATAGTTAAGCGTGCCATGTTGTTTGAAGACAATACAAACTACCGTTTAAGTTATAAAACCGGTTGGGGGCATGATGAAGAAGGTAAAAACATAGCCTGGATTGTGGGATGGCTGGAAGAAAACAGGCATCCATATTTTTTTGTATTAAACATTGAGTCTGCTGAAAAAAATGTAAATATTCTGGACATAAGGATGAAACTTTTGAAAAATATTCTTACCCAATTAGATTTCCTGCATGGTAAAAGATAATTCATGATATTTTGAGATAGTACATGTTAAAATATCTGAGGCGCTTTAACCTAATATTACCAGCTGCCCATATTTATGCTTCTACCTATTATCTTTAGCACATAAATTGTTTAATACACCGCATGTTCGACTGGAGTTTTCAATATCCTTTAGCTCTATGGTTGCTGGCTCTTATTCCAATATTCATAATATTATATGTGCTATATATTTTCTGGCGCAGGAATATTGTAAAAAAAATTGGTGATAAGGGTTTGGTCAAAGAGTTATATAATTCCTTTTCTTCTACAAAAAGCTTTTTAAAATTTTTGTTTTTACTTATTGCATTTGCTTGTGGAGTTGTTGCTATTGCAAATCCACGTGTGTCTGAAGATGGATCCAGTGACGTGCGTAGTGGTATAGATATAGTTTTTGCACTGGATTTGAGCAATAGCATGTTGGCAACAGATGCACAGCCTGACAGGCTAACTGTGGCTAAAAATCTTATCCATACATTGATCCGTCAAATGCCGGACAATAGATTTAGCATAGTAGGTTTTGCAGGTAAAGCATATATACAAATGCCACTTTCTTTTGATAAAAATTCTGCAGATGTTATTCTTTCTGCAGCGCATCCCACTGCCATTGCAGCGCAGGGAACATCTGTAAATGATGCCTTAAAAAAAACAGAGTTGGCATTATCAACATCAGAAGACAGATATAAAACATTAATTCTTATTACAGATGGGGAAACACATGATGAAGATGCATTAATTACAGCAGGTGAACTTCGTGAGAAAGGAATTATGATTAATACAGTGGGCATAGGTTCTGTTGGCGGTGCTGCTATAATAGATCCATCAACCGGGAATCCTAAAAGAGATGCAGGTGGTACTGTTATTATTTCAAAATTAAATGAACCTCTGTTACAACAACTTGCCGCAACAACAAATGGCACCTACGTTTATTTAAATGATGTAAACCAGGCTGCCCAGCAAATAATAACCCATTTGTCAACGGCTGATAAAAAATCGTTTTTAGATACTTCTCTTTTGAATTATAAGTCACTTTATATGTGGCTTAGCCTTCCTATGCTGCTGCTTGTATTTGTTGAATTTTTTATTCCGGATAAGAAAAAAGTTAAGGCATGAAAAAGAATTCACTAACTATATATGTACTATGTATTTCCTTACTAGTATTTGCACAGGTTGCAGATGATTTATTAACAGGCAATGAATTTTTTCGCAATGGACAGTTTGACCTGGCGGAAAGACATTATCGTGCTGTAAAACCAGGTCATACTGATTATGCAAAAGCACAATTTAATTTAGCCACTGCATTATATAACCAGAATAAGTACAGGGATGCAGTCACAATTTTTCAGCAATTAGAAAATTCAGGAGCAGATCCTTCAATACGATCAGCAGCCTCTTATGATAAAGGAGTCGTTTTTACCAAACAAAAGGACCTTGAACAAGCTATTGAAGCATATAAAAGTGCATTACGATTAGTGCCCGATGATCAGCAGGCCAGGGAAAATTTACAGAAAGCTTTAATGGAACTAAAAAAGCAACAACAGGAACAAAACCAGCAAAAGCAAAACAGGGGAGGTGGGGGAATGAGTGA
>JACDAZ010000362.1 GCA_013695175.1 Flavisolibacter sp.
GGTGCACGTTATGCTATTGGTGGTTATGATGAACACAGATCCTTATATAAAAGAAGTTCTGTTTTTACAACTGATGATGATGAGGACAGGCGTTTGCATTTAGGCATTGATATTTGGGGTAAACCTCATACTGCTGTTATGGCTCCACTGGACGGAATAGTACATAGTTTTGCTTTTAATAATGCATTTGGCGATTATGGAGCTACTATAATTCTGACACACCAGTTAGGGGGTCAAACTTTTTATACTCTCTACGGTCATTTAAGCCTGAATTCTTTAAAAAATTTAATGGAAGGTGAGCGGATAGAAAAGGGTGACAAGTTTGCTGACTTTGGCATACCTATGGAAAATGGCCATTGGCCTCCTCATCTTCACTTTCAGGTTATTGCAGATTTACAAGGTTATAAAGGTGATTTTCCCGGAGTTTGCAAATATTCGGAAAGAGAAAAATATTTAGCTAATTCTCCTGATCCTGATCTGATATTACAAATGTCGAAGTACGCAGTATAGACTTTAAAACACATTAACTTATTTTTTGAGTAGAAAACGTTTTTGATCTTCAGATATCTTAGTATAAATGCTTTTGCTAAATTTTTTGGCGAAAGTATTAGCTTTACATATCTATCTTCTATGAGTAATCCTAATTTAACTGCAGGTAAAGATGAACTTACCGCTATAGATAAAGAATTTGAAAATAATATTCGGCCACAGGAAATAAAACAGTTTTCCGGTCAGCAACAGATTATTGAAAATCTTGTCATTTTTATTAAAGCAGCAAAAATTCGGGGCGAAGCTCTTGATCATGTTTTGTTTCATGGACCTCCCGGTTTAGGCAAAACAACTTTGTCAAGAATAGTAGCAAATGAATTAGGGGTTAATATCAGGGAAACCTCGGGTCCTGTTATTGAAAAACCCGGAGACCTTGCAGGGTTACTTACCAATCTGCAACCCAATGATGTTTTATTTATAGATGAAATTCACAGGTTAAGTACAGTGGTAGAAGAATATCTCTATTCTGCCATGGAAGATTATAAGATCGATATAATGATTGATACGGGACCAAATGCACGAAGTATTCAATTAACATTAAATCCTTTTACGCTTATCGGTGCTACTACCCGCAGTGGGTTGCTAACGGCTCCTTTACTCTCCAGGTTTGCTATTAAATCAAGGCTGGAATACTATGATGCAGAAACGCTTAAAGGAATTATTATACGTTCAGCTGCTATATTAAAAGCTTCCATTACAAATGATGCTGCTGCAGAAATAGCCCGTCGCAGCAGGGGCACCCCGCGTATAGCTAATGGTTTGTTGAGAAGGGTTCGTGATTTTGCACAAGTATTAAATGACAGCCAGATTGATATAGGTATTACCCAACATTCATTAAAAGCATTGAATGTCGATGAACATGGATTAGATGATATGGATAACAGGATTTTATCTGCCATTATAGAAAAATTCAAAGGGGGTCCTGTAGGTATCACCACAATAGCAACATCTGTTGGTGAAGAAGCCGGGACGCTTGAAGAAGTTTATGAGCCATTTTTAATACAGGAAGGATTTATAAAAAGAACACCACGAGGCAGGGAAGCAACAGATAAAGCTTATAACCACCTTGGTAAAATACCGCCTTCTTTAGGGGCAACAGGTTCTTTATTCAGTGTTTAACTTTTTTTAGCTTGCAACAGTTTCACTTATTTTATTATCAGTGCACAATATGAAGAAGATTGTTTTATTTGTACCGCTTTTAATATTGTTGTCATCATGCATAAAATGCAGAGAATGGGAAGACAAAAAGTGGTTTAACGCTAAAGTAATTGAAATCAAAAACCTTGATTGTGGTTATCCACTTATTCAATTTACAGAATCAGAACATGAACAAGTAAAACAGGTATTAGGACCATCAACTTACCCGGGAGCTTATGTTATGAAGGGACTGGATGCTTCTTTGAATATCTTAAATTATGAATTATTAATTCAAATTAGAAAGCCGCGTGAGGGTGAAGGATGGTTTTGTACGGTTTAGGTCCTTCCTATAGATCCAGCATTATCATAAAAGCAAAATCAAAATAAAAAAAGCACCCAAAGAGTGCTTTTAAAGGATAAATGTTGTCTGCTTATGCGCCGGGTGTATTTTGTACTACCAACCTGAAACCATTTCCATGAATGTTTACAATTTCAATATCTGGATCTTCCTTCAGGTATTTTCTTAGCTTGGCAATGTAAACATCCATACTTCTGCCATTAAAATAAGTATCGCTACCCCATATTCTTTTTAAAGCCTGCTCCCTTGGCAGCAGATCATTCATGTGTTCACAAAGCATCTTTAATAATTCATTTTCTTTTGGAGAAAGTGTTTGTGTTCTTTCACCTACAGATAGCTGCCTTAGTTTAGGATTGAAATGATAGGAGGCAAGATCAAATTCCTTATTCTCAGCTTCTCTGTTTAATTCTTCATTACGCTTGAGAATAGCTTTTATTTTATGTAATAAGACTTCACTGTCAAAGGGCTTGGTAATATAATCGTCTGCACCAAGTTTATATCCCTGTATAATATCTTCTTTCATGGTTTTAGCACTTAAAAAGAAGAGAGGAACATCAGGATCAATATCGCGGATTTCTTCTGCTAATGTAAATCCATCCATGTTGGGCATCATTACATCCAGCAGGCACAGGTCATATTTTTCACGTTGAAAGGCAGCCAGTCCCAGCCTGCCATCCCGCTCCAGCGTAACATTATAATCATTTAGTTCCAGGTAATTTTTTAATACACTCCCCAAATTCGGATCATCTTCGCATAATAAAATTTTTGCTTTCTTTTCTTCCATGTCTATAGGTTTTTGTTACTGATAAAATTACGTATTTAGCAAACCAGTTAGATAAGCTTATTGTTTGTATGCAAAAATTCTTCCACTATCTATTTTTGTATCTTAACTCCAAAAATGCGATTAACTATAGATAATAAACTTCAAAAACTGATTATCATAGGTGACAGGGTATTGATTCGACCCACCAAACCTAACGAACGAACAGACAGTGGTTTATACCTGCCACCAGGTGTTCAGGACAAAGACAAGGTACAGCAGGGATATATTATAAAAGTGGGGCCGGGTTATGTTGTTCCCATTCCCACAGAAGATGAGGCATGGAAATCCCTGGATGATGGGGTTAGGTACATTCCGCTTCAGGCAAAAGAAGGTGATTTGGCAATTTTTTTATTAAGTGGAGCAACAGAAGTAATTTACCAGGCTGAAAAGTATTTTATTGTTCCCCAAAGTGCTATTTTAATGCTGGAGAGGGAGGAGGAACTTTAAAGTTAATACCAGTATTGAAGAACATTATATATTTAAAACAGTTTTCCATTAAAATCAAAAAATAGTCCTACTTCGGTAGTGGAGGTGAATTATATGCAGGAAATGATTGATGCTGTATCTGATCTGTGTTTTGACTGGAGCGGAAAATACCCTACGGAGGTAGATGTTCTGCCACAGGCAGGAAGCGATAGACGATATTTTCGTTTGTTATTGGAAGATGGTACTTCTGTCATAGGTACTGTGGGAGCCAACGAGGCTGAAAATGATACATTTATTTATTTTGCTGATCATTTTAAAAAGAAGGGACTACATGTTCCTGAAGTTTTTGCATTAAATGAGGATAAAACCATTTACCTGCAGGAAGATTTAGGCGATGTTTCACTATTAGATATTCTGGAGCGGGATGGATTCAGTACCTCTACCTATAATTATCTCCAGAAAAGTCTTTATGAATTAGCGCACCTGCAGGTGTTGGGTGATGAAGGGTTGGATTATGACCGTGCTTTAACAAACAAAGAATTTGGCAAACAAGCTATCATGGCTGATCTGCTTTATTTTAAATTTTATTTTTTAGATGCACTGCGTAAACCCTATGACAAACAAAAGTTGATAGATGATTTTGAAGCCCTCAGTACATACCTTACCCATACAGAATACAAATACTTTATGTTTCGTGACTTTCAAAGCAGGAATATAATGGTAAAGGATGATGAAAGTGTTCATTTTATAGATTTCCAGGGTGGAATGAAAGGTGCTCCTCAATATGATGTTGCCAGTATGATTTGGCAGGCAAGAGCTAATTTACCGGAAGAATGGAAGATTGGCTTGTTAGAAGATTATATGGATTCTTTTGACTCTTTTACGGAAGAATTACTTGACAGGGAAATTTTCAGAAGTCAATATAATGGTTATGTGCTCATAAGATTATTACAGGTATTAGGAGCATATGGCTTTAGAGGGTTATTTGAAAGGAAAGCTCAATTCCTTACCAGTATACCTTTAGCTTTAAGAAATTTAAAATCTTTCATGGATGATAATAGCCTGGGTATAGTTTTGCCTGAATTCAAGAAAGTATTATCTATCTGTGTAGAAGATGATGTTATTGAAAAATTCACACCTATTGAAGCTGATGACAAAACCCCGCTAGTTATAAAGATCTGTAGTTTTTCATATAGAAATGGTATACCGCAGGACACTACGGGTAATGGAGGAGGCTTTGTTTTCGATTGCAGGGGCATAGATAATCCAGGCAGGTACGACCAGTATAAAGCAATTCATGGACGGGATAAGCCAGTTGTTGAATACCTGGAAAGACAAACACGCATGCAGGATTTTTTATCCAGTGCTTTTGATATAGTAGATATCTCTGTGGAAGATTATATAAAAAGAGGTTTCACCAACTTATCTGTAAGCTTTGGCTGTACAGGTGGACAACATCGAAGTGTTTATGCTGCCGATTCATTGGCAAAGCATTTGCAAATGAAATACAAAGTAAAAGTTGAATTGTGTCATTTGGTACAGGAAGAGAAACAATGGATTAATACTCCTGGTGCCTGATAATAAAATCAGTTAATCCTTAGAAAAATGTTGGAGAAACAAAAACTTAAATCATCTACGGGTTTAAAAGCTATGTTATTAGCAGCAGGATTGGGAACAAGATTTAAACCCTGGACAGATAACAATCCCAAAGCGCTAGCCATAATAAATGGAAAAACTTTGTTGCAGCGAAATGTTGAATACCTGCAGAAATTTGATATTAAAGATGTAGTAGTGAACGTGCATCATTTTGCAGATGCTGTTGTTGATACAATAGAAAAGAACAATGGCTGGGGCAGTAATATAACGATCAGTGATGAAAGAGATGAACTGCTGGAAACAGGCGGCGGAATTTTAAAAGCAAAAACTCTATTACAAGGTTCGCCATTTATAACTATCAATGTTGATATACTTACTGATTTGAATCTTAAGCATTTCTTATCTTTTCACCAGCAACAAAATGCATTGATTTCATTAGCTGTTTCGGACAGGCGCACTTCGCGGTATTTATTATTTAACAAATATGGACGTTTATGTGGCTGGCGTAATACAGGAGAAAACTACAGGGAAAAGATTATTATACAGGCAAAAGATCTTTTTGAAAAAGCATATAGTGGTATTGCTATTTATCAACCGGAAGTATTGGATATGATTTCTTTTACAGGTAAGTTTTCGATAATAGATGTTTTTATGGACCTTGCTTCGCAAAATAAAATTGCAGCTTATAACCATACCGGTGATCAGTGGTTGGATGTTGGAAGACCGGAAAGTGTTCCCGAGGCTGAGCAAATGTTTTCTTAATTCACAAACGGTTATCCAACCTTGAGCTTTAAAAACTGCTCTTTTATTTTACTTTCAAATAAAGAAAGATTGTACATATGAAGAAAAGCATACTGTTGATTTGTAGTTATTTTGTAGTTTTTGTTGTTTCAGCTCAATCAAAATTTAACCCCCACGAAGTATTTAATCCTGTTTTTTATCCTCAAAATGGAAATGATTTTCGCAGCGCAGGTGGAGAACCGGGTCCGCGATACTGGCAAAACAGGTCCGACTATAAGATCAATTGTACTTTAGATACTCTGCTGAACAAAGTAACCGGCGATGTTGAAATTACTTATACTAATAACAGCCCTGATAATTTAAAATTTTTATGGTTGCATGTAGATCAAAATATTTACAAAAGCACTTCCCGTGGAACTGCTACAACAACACAAACAGGCGGAAGGTATGCTAATGCTGCAGCTACTAATGGTCATGTCATTAAATCTGTTTCACTTGAAGTTGATGGTAAAAAAATAAATCCTGAATTTATAATAACAGATACAAGAATGCAGGTATGGTTACCACAGGCATTAAAAGCATCAGGCAATAAAGCAAAACTTTCTATAAGTTTTGAATTCACCATTCCTGAATATGGAACAGACCGTATGGGTAGACTATCTACACGTAATGGTGTTATTTATCAGTTAGCTCAATGGTATCCCAGGATGGCAGTTTATGATGATGTGCAGGGATGGAATATTTTGCCCTATGTTGGTGCAGGTGAGTTTTATCTTGGATATGGTGATTTTGATATTAATATTACGGCACCTGCAAATTTAATTGTAGTGAGTTCCGGTGATTTGCTAAATGAAAAAGATGTTTTGACACAAACGCAACAAGCAAGACTAGTTAATGCCCAAAATAGCGATAAGACTGTAATAATAAGATCTGCTGAAGAAGTTATCGATCGCAGATCACGACCAACAAGTTCCAACCTTACATGGCGCTTTAAAATGCAAAATGCACGTGATGTTGCCTGGGCAGCTTCACGGTCTTTTGTTTGGGATGCTGCAAGAATAAATTTACCCAGCGGGAAAAAAGCAATTGCCATGAGTGTTTATCCTGTAGAAAGTATAAAGAGAGATGGCTGGCAAAGAAGTACAGAAATGGTAAAAGCTTCGGTTGAACACTATTCAAATAAATGGTTTGAATATCCATATTCTTCTATGGTAAATGTTGCCGGAATAGTTGGTGGTATGGAATATCCGGGAATTATTTTTTGCAGTCATTCCGATACAGGTGCAGATTTATGGGGGGTTACAGATCATGAAGTTGGTCATATTTGGTTTCCGATGATAGTAGGATCTAATGAACGTAAATATGCATGGATGGATGAAGGCTTTACAAGTTTTATAAATACTTTTTCAACAAAAGAATTTAATAAAGGGTAGTTTGCAAATTTTTCATTTTTGCAGGGGGATGATATGTTGCAACATGTTTTTAACAGCAAAATGGATCCATTAATGACGGTACCTGAAGTGCTTCAGGAAAGAAATATTGGTGTTGCTGCTTATTTTAAACCATCCATGATGTTGCATGCATTGCGTAATGTGGTTTTAGGTCCTGAAAGATTTGATGCAGCTTTTAAAGAATATATTAACCGTTGGGCGTATAAACATCCCACCCCATGGGATTTTTTCAGAACAATGGAAAATGCAGGAGGCGAAGACCTAAGTTGGTTTTGGCGTGGCTGGGTATTTAATAACTGGAGGTTTGATGTTGCTGTTTCTGCTGTGCAGTATACAGATAATAAACCTGAAAATGGGGTATCCATCACCGTTAAAAATCTGGAACAAATGGTTATGCCCGTACCTGTAGTAATTAAAGAATCAAATGGTAAAGAACATAAGTTTACATTACCGGTAGA
>JACDAZ010000148.1 GCA_013695175.1 Flavisolibacter sp.
TTAAGGCCGATACAGGAGCCCATAAAACGTCAAGGAATTCACCAATAAAAGGAATACCAAAAGTTGCAAAGCCTAAAAAATCCATAAGCAGGCAAGCTACTAGGGATGGAAGTGGTTTGGGCTGAACAAGAACGGGTGTATGTGATTTACTGAGTATTAAATTTTTCATTTAATGATTATAGGCGCTGTTTTAAGCTGCAGCAGATAAAATGACGATATAAATTTAATAAAAGTTGTATGGCATATTTCTTTACAAAATGTAAGAATTGCTGGTAATATTAATATAAGAACTTCCGGGTGGAGTTATAAGCACTGGAAAGAAAAATTTTATCCTCTTAAATTTAAAGCAACAGATTGGTTAGAGTATTATGCTACTTTTTTTAGTTGCACTAAAATCAATACAAGTTTTTATCATTACCAAAACCGAAGACGGTGGAAAACTGGGCCTTCAGGGCTCTCGGGGAATTTGTTTTTTGTCCTAAACTAAGCAGATACGCATTTGAAAAAGCTGAGAGAATGCAAAGATCCACTTTTAAGATTTTTTGAAGTATTTGCTCCATTGCAAAACAAGATGTGTCCTGTGCTGGTTCAGTTGCCCCCTATGCTACATTATCATACTCATGTAGCTGAAGAATTTTTTAATGAACTTTTATTTTTTAAGGAAAATGATTTTGTTCTGGAGGTTAGACATGAAAGCTGGTTGCAACCGGAGGCAATTAATTTATTAAAGCAGTATAATATCGGTTTTGTTATTTCGCACAGTCATAATGTTTTTCCTTATGCAGAATATATTACTTCAAAAAATATTTACTTTCGTTTTCATGGTCCTGCTGGTTTATACACTTCAGGTTATAGTGTAGATAAACTTATAGAATTCGCAGAAAAAATTGTAGCATGGAAATAGAAAGGCAAAGTTGTGTAGGCTTTTTTTAATACCGATGTGCATATTCATGCAATATTTGATGCCCAGAAATTGCGATCCTTAACAGAGCAAAAAAACCGGTAGTTTAATACCTGTAATATGTTATTATAAATCATCTTCCTCGTCTTCCTCGGCATCATCTGCATCTAAAATAAGATTGTCTTCATCGAGGTCATCCTCATCAAAATCCTCATCAATTTCAACATCTGCCACCTCTTTTTCGTCATCTTCTTTCAGCTCATCCTCCTCACCTAAAATCAGGTCATCTTCCAATTCATCATCGTCTTCATCCTCGTCATCTATTTGGTGATTATTATTCACAGATAGAAAATTGTCTTCAACATTCGAATTTTCACTTCCATTATTTAAAACAGAAGAAAAGTCCCTGGATAGTTCTGATGTAGCAAAAGGTTCTATTTGATCTTCATGTAGTAATGTACCATTTACTCTATTGTCGGTTGAGGATATTTTATTTCTTTCCATGGCTGTTTTTCTTTACTTGCTGAAAAACCTATGCCATAGTCAAACTAAAATATTTGTTGCGATTATTAATTTATGTCGCAGCTTTTATTTTTTTGTGTTTAATATCAGATCACTGTATGATTCTGAAACATAATCTTTTGAATCTATCAAAAGGAAAGAAGCGTAATGCTGACATTGTTCTTTTAATGTATCAATACCAATTGATCTGTCACTGTCAATTGCTTCAACTTCAATGAATGATCCCAGTTGCTCAACTACATCAAAATGAAACTTTACATTTTCAACAAAATATATTCTGCGTCTTTTAACTACTACTACCTTGATTCCTATTGCTTTTTCAAGTATTTGCTTTAGTGCAGGTTCTGGATGATGTTGATATAAAATCACATTTGAGGATTTAGCTGATGCAACATTAGACCTGGTATAATGAATTAATGCGTTTTCAATATTTCCTTCTCTGAGTTTGAGGCGACCTATTGTTGCATTGAAGTATGTGTCTGTTTGAAGATCTTCACCTATAAACCTCGGCCTCAGTGAAAGTAATTTAGTTTCTAAAAAAGATAAGTGAGCTGTTTTGGCTTTAAATTCAAAATTCAGGGGCATAATACCAAATATAGATGAGGTACGGCATAATTTTTTCTGCAGCAATACAAAATCATTATTATGAAAAAGCTGCATCTGCTGTCCATTCTATCCTTGTCTCTTGTAATGTTATTTACATCTTGTGTGTCAACCAAAAAATATAATGCTTCGCTGGCTAGAGAGGAACAGTTAAGGGGAGATATTTTGCAGTTGAACAATACCGTTGCTCAACTAAGAACAGAAATAAATAATATGCAAACTGAAAACAGCAGGTTAGTTGGACAAATTGACGCTGCAGGTAAAAGTGCTGCTGAATTAGCCCGTTTGGCTAATATGACACAACAGCAATTAGAGGATGAACAAAGAAGGCTTGCTCAAATGGTTCAAATGCTGAATCAGCAAAGGCAATCTATTGAGAATTTAAGAAAGAAAATGACAGATGCACTGGTAAATTTTAGTTCTAATGAATTATCAGTTTCTGTAAAAAATGGTAAAGTATATGTAAGCCTGCAGGAAAATCTTTTATTCCCTTCAGGAAGTGCAACAGTAAATCCTAAAGGAAGAGATGCACTTGGAACTTTAGCCCAGGTTTTAAATAGCAATCCGGATATTGATGTATTAATTGAAGGACATACAGATTCTATTCCTATCAGGGGACGTTTTGAAGATAACTGGGCATTAAGTGTTGCCAGGGCCACTTCTATTGTTAGAATACTTACCAATACATATAAAGTAGAACCAACACGTGTTACAGCAAGTGGAAGGAGTTATTATGAACCAATAGACTCCAATGCAACTGCAGACGGAAGACAAAGAAACAGGCGTACTGAAATTATATTAGCTCCTAAACTTGACGAGTTAATGCGTTTGCTGGAGCAATCTCCTCCTACAACAAGTAATCAGTAAAACATTTAAATACCTGCTCTGGCAGGTATTTTTTTTAGATGTGCATAAAACCATTATAAATTCATAATCAGACCGTTAGATGTCATTATTAAAAAATACAAATTTAAAATTAGGGTATCGGAATAGTAGTTAATTTAATAAGGATATGAAAGACAATCGTGAACTATTCATAAGGAAGGAAGACATTACTATCAACGCTTTTAATTTAAGCGCACAAATATTTTTTTCATATGCCAGCGGCTATAGTTGCCAGTCTGTTAGATTGGTTAAAGCGCCACCTTTTGCCGGTGTAACTGCTATTGATTATAAGGAAGACGCTGAATGGATAGAACACTTATTAAAAGGAAAATATCTTGGTTTTTTTGCTGAACTTAAGAAAGCTTCAAAATTGCAGGTAATGGAAGCTGCTGAAAAACTGGCTAAAATTATTGTAGCAGGCACAGCAGCTGAAGCTATTTATTAAAATGGTGGGTATATTGATGAAACGCTGAACATTAAACTTCATTTTTTGGATCTAATGAAGGTGCAGTATATAAATTATATTTTAACGCATATAGATCCGCATCATTCACCCGATTTTATTAAGAATACAATTGATGGAGTGTTGTTGTTTATGTCAAAACCAAACATCTGGCAATCAATTGATTTACTTGCTGGAACATTAATGTTGAACTCTTTTAGGTTAAATCAGACTGAATTGAAAATATTGTTCAGGGTAATATTATAACTGAAGAAAAATAAATTTTTAGTTTATCAAACTGCAAACTCTTAGATTCTGAATAAATATGGGAATTGGATGTGAATAGGCGGTGTTTTACATGTGCATTTGTCCCACATTGAGGTTTGGCACTGGTTGTGTGTGATTTGCAAAAATTGCAATTAAGGAAAAAGGATAAGCATGAATCAATTATGATTCACACCAATCACCTTATAAGTCATCCTCATAAATAAAGCTTATGAGGGTTCTCTCCTTTCTCCTTTTTATATTATTGCCATCATTATTATGTAGTCAAACTTTGGTGCAAACTATTTATGGAACAGTGATTGACCGTGACAGTCGTACGCCTTTAGCAGGGGCATCAATATCTGTTGTTGAATTGAGCAGGCCTATAAATGCTGTTTCTGATAGTTTAGGAAAGTTTGAAATTCAAAATGTGCCGGTTGGAAGAATTAAGTTGATTACTTCATATGTCGGTTACCTGAATTATACAACCGATTATATTTTGTTGAATACTGCCAAGGAACTGCAGCTGTCTATAGAAATGGAGGAAAATAAAAATTCGCAGGAAAATGTAACTGTTCATGCTGTTCGTAATCCAAAACTGCCTGTGAACCGTTATTCTCTTGCCGGAGCACGGTCTTTTACTGCTGAAGAAACACAGAGGTATGCAGCCAGTGCCAATGATCCGGGTAGAATGGCCATGGCCTTTCCGGGTGTACAGGCTACCCGAGATACAAGAAGTGATATTATTATAAGGGGTAACAATCCAGTGAACATGCAATGGCGTTTGGAGGGTGTAGATATAGTAAATCCAAATCATTTTGCCCGCAAGGGAAGCACTGGCGGTGGCATTACTATTTTAAGTTTAGCCATGCTTGATAATTCAGATTTTCTTACCGGTGCCATGCCTGCTGAATACGGTGATGTGATCAGCGGGGTTTTTGACATGCATTTAAGAAAAGGAAATAATCTTAACCGGGAGAATACTTTTAAAGCAGGCATGATAGGTATAGATTATGCTACTGAAGGTCCCATTAAAAAAGGTCAAAGTTCTTACCTGGCTAACTACAGGTATTCAACATTGGGTTTATTGGAACTCATAGGCTTTAATCTTGTTTCAGAAAGAGAATCAAACACATTTCAGGATCTGTCTTTTAATCTTGCTTTCAATAATAAAACAAACAGGAGCCAATGGAATGTTTGGGGTATGGGCGGAATCAGCAAAGAAACTTATGCTGCAGTGGAGAATGTAAATGAATGGAAGCAATATGACGATTATGCAATTTATGATTTCAGAACAAAAATGGGGGCCATAGGTGTAGGTAACATTTTAAAAATAAATGAAAAATCATTTATGCGTTCTTCACTGGTTTACCTGAACCAGAGGCTGACATTTGTTGATGATACACTTAACGCACAACTGCATCCATCTACAGTTAATGATGAGCGTTATACAAACAGTCGCTTATCTTTTGCCACCTCATACAACTACAAGTTTGGAGCTTCTGCAAATTTTAAAGCAGGTACTTATATCACTGATATGATGTATGATTTCAGAAGCGATAAATTAAACTTTAATACTCACCAAATCGAAACTATTACTGATGGCCAAGGAAACACCTGGCTCTTTCAACCTTATGTACAGGCTTCTATAAAGCCAGGTACAAATTGGGTCATTAATCCGGGCATCCACATAATGCATCTTGCCTTAAATAATAAAACAACTTTAGATCCCCGTTTATCAATACAGTTTAGGTTCAACAACAAACAAAACATAACAGCAGCATATGGATTGTATAGTAAAGTGCTTCCATTAGGGTCTTATTTTTATAAGCAGGGTTCAAACTATCCGAATAAGGATCTGGACATGATGCGGTCGCACCATTATGTTTTGGCTTATGATCATTTGCTTGGAAACAGCTGGCGTTTACATAGTGAAATATATTACCAGCAATTATTTCAGGTACCTGTAGTAAATGATGTTAACAGAACTTACTGGATGCTGAATGAGTTAGATGGTTATGCCGATGAAGCTTTGATCAGCAAGGGCAAGGGAATTAACAAGGGCATTGATGTTTCTGTTGAGAAATTCTTTTCAAAAGGATTTTTTATGATCACCTCATTTTCGGTATTTAATTCAACCTTTCAACCACTAAATGGAAAAAATTATGATACAAGATTCAATGCTTCCACTGCCGGATCGTGGACGGGAGCAAAAGAAATCAATTTAAAAAATAATAAAGTGTTGCAATTGGGATGGAAAACAATTTATAACGGAGGGTTCAGATTAACACCACTACAGGCAGGAGCTTCATATACAACAAGAGAACCTGTGTTGGATGAAAATAAACCCTTTTCTGAAAAAATCTCTCCTTATTTCCGAACAGACGGAAGAATTTCTTTAAGAAAAGACAAAACAAAAAATGCATGGCAACTGGCCCTGGATATTCAAAATGTATTTGGAATTAAAAACACAGATGGCTTGGCAAGAAGATATGATCCTTCTGTTAACCAATGGGTCTATGAAAAGCAATCGGGTTTAGTACCTTTATTGAGTTACCAGATCGATTTTTAGATCTCACTTTATTCCGCTTTGAAAATATAATTGATGTTTCAAGCAAGTTGGGAAATACATCTGACTAATAATATTTATTACTTTGAAATTATAGGAATCGCCAAAAAAAATTTATGCTTACACATCTCTCTCTTTTTGTAACCACTGTTATTTGTAGTTTTCTTTCCTTTGTAGAATGATGTTTTAGCATCCTCAATTTTTAATTCATGAAAAAATTTGTACTAACGGTTTTTATTAGTGTAACTGTACTTATGTCTAATGCACAAGAGGACACAACTATTATTCAACAAGATACTGTGTGGAGAAGAGGAGGAATGGTTTCTTTAAACTTCAGCCAGGTGTCTTTAACCAATTGGGCTGCAGGTGGCCAAAACTCTATTGCCGGTAATGGCCTCTTCAATTTTTTTGCTAATTACAAAAGCGGTAAAAATGCATGGGATAATTATATTGACCTTGGATATGGATTGGTAATGCAGGGTAAAAGAGGCAGTTTATTAAAAAGCGACGATCGAATTGATCTAACATCAAAATACGGCAGAGAAGCGACAGAGCATTGGTATTATACCGGTCTTACAAACCTTAGAACCCAGTTTGCGCCGGGTTATAATTATCCAAATGATTCTGTTGTTATTTCAAGGTTTTTTGCGCCTGCCTATTTAACCCTTGCACCGGGTATGGATTTTAAACCCAATAATAATTTTTCACTCTTTCTGTCACCTGCTACTACACGTTTTATTTTTGTGATGGACAGGGACCTTTCTAATGCTGGTGCTTTTGGTGTGGATTCAGGTAAAACATTAAGAACTGAAGCAGGAGCCTATTTAAAGGCCATTTATAATAAAGAACTTAGTGCTACTACTAACCTGATGACCACGCTTGATCTTTTTAGTAATTATTTTGATAAGCCTCAAAATATTGATATAAACTGGCAACTGCTTCTTGGTCTTAAAGTAAGCAGGTATATATCTGCTAATTTATCATTACAGTTACTTTATGACGATAATACAAAACTTACATTTTATGAAGATGATGGTATTACAGTTAAAAGAGTGGGTCCGGGAGTTCAATTCAGAGAGATATTTGGGATTGGGTTTGCTTATAATTTTTCCGGTTATGGTGTACGGTAACGGGAATTGTGAGATTCCTATTCATTTTGTATAGTTGAATTGCTATTTAAGAAATATCTTCTTAAGATTAAAAAGGAATGTTTATTCTGGTATATCAGATCAGGGCTGCCAAAGAAACTGTAAATTCTGCCATTCTGTTACATCATCTAAAACTTTAATTCCGTTCGGCTGTTTATCTTTAATCATCATTGCAAAAATGTTCATCTGCAATGGTAAAGGTATTATGAAACAGCTTTTATATTTTTTGTTGGCTGTAACTGCAGTAGCCTGTAAGAAAAAGCAGGAAACCACACAAGCTATAGTGCAGGATATCACTCATTCAGTGTATGCCTCCGGTGTTGTGAAAAGTGAAAATCAATACCAGGTGTATGCAACGGTTAATGGGCTGGTACAAAAAATAATGGTAGCCGAAGGCGATGCAGTAAAAAAAGGTGACGTTATTATGCGTATAGAAAACCAGGCTGCTTTATTAAATACAGAAAGCGCCAGATTGTCTGCAGACTATGCATCAGAAACTGCCAATGCAGATAAATTAAGGGAGCTAAAAGTAAATATTGATCTTGCAAGGATAAAGGTTCAGAACGATTCTGTATTACTGGAGCGACAAAAAAATTTGTGGTCACAGCAGATAGGCACCCGTTATGAACTTGAACAAAGGGAGCTGGCATACCAAAATTCGCTGACTGTATATAAAGGAGCTCTTCTAAGGTATAGCGACCTGCAAAAACAAATAAGATATAATGCACAACAGGCAAGAAAAAACCTCCAGCTATCTACTATCATGGCAAAAGACTTTACTATTACCAGTGAAACTGATGGAAAAGTTTTTACCATTTTGAAAGAGCAGGGAGAGATAGTGAATCCGCAAATGCCAGTTGCTGTCATAGGTGATGATGCAAATTTTAAACTAGAGCTGCAGGTAGATGAATACGATATTGCAAAAATCCGGGTTGGACAAAAAGTTATAATAAGAATGGATAGTTATAAGGATGAAGTGTTTGAAGCAAGGATAGAAAAAATCAATTCAATTATGAATGAAAGATCTAAATCTTTTTTAGTTGAAGCGGTTTTTACAAAAGCACCTCCGGCGCTTTACCCCAACCTTACAGCAGAAGCAAATATTATTATTGAAACAAAACAAAATGCTTTAAGTATTCCACGTTCATACCTGCTTGATAATGAACACGTGTTACTGGAGAATAAAGAAAAACGAAAAGTTGTCATTGGATTAAAGGATTACCAGCGTGTAGAAATTTTACAAGGTATATCTAAAGAAGATGTTCTGTTGAAACCTGAATAATGAACAGCAAGCTACTATACAATATCGCTAAATCATTATTACTTGCAAGGTTGAGGCAAACTTTAGTAGCCGCTTTGGGTGTAACCTTTGGCATCACCATGTTCATTGCATTATTAAGTTTTATGTCGGGGCTTAACAGTACGCTTGATGGGTTGATACTAAACAGAACCCCACATGTAAGATTGTTCAATGAAATAAAACAAAATCAGGACCAGCCTGTACTTTCTGCTGAAGAATATAAAAACTCGTACAATTTTATTCAGTCCGTAAAAGCCAGCAGTGCAAGGCAGGAAATTTATAATAGTAGTGGAATCAATCAGTTTTTACAAAGTGACGAACGTGTATTGGGTGTTGCACCCAGGGTAAATACGCAGGTGTTTTTTAATGCAGGTGCAATTGATATAACGGGAATGATACACGGTATGGAAGTGGATGCAGAAACAAGACTTTTTCATTTTAATGATTATGTTGTCGAGGGTTCTGCAAGAGACCTGCGGCAGGTGGCTAATAGTATCATCCTGGGTAAAGCTTTAGCAGAAATAATTCTTGCCAATGTAGGTGATGTGGTACAGGTAACAACTGCAGCCGGCGACAGGTTTAGTTTAAAAGTTGTTGGATTTTTTCAATCAGGCATACAGGATTACGATAAGGTGCAGAGTTATGCTTCTGTAACCACTGTTCAGAAATTGCTCGGTAAACCTGCAAATTATATTACGGAATTACATGTAAAGCTTCATGATATAAATTCAGCACCTGCAGTTGCACAGGAATACAGGACTATTTTTGATGCCAGTGCAGAAGACGTACAAACTGCTAATTCACAATTTGAAACAGGCAGTTTTATTAGAACATTAATTTCTTACAGTGTTGGTATTACATTACTGATTGTTGCCGGATTTGGCATTTACAATATATTGAACATGATGATTTATGAAAAAATGGATGCTATTGCCATATTAAAAGCTACAGGTTTTTCAGGATCCGACGTTAGAAGAATATTTTTAATGATAGCTTTAAGTATTGGATTTTTTGGTGGATTGGCCGGTTTGTTTTTTGGTTATGTTTTGTCATTATTAATTGATCAGATTCCATTTGTTACGGCAGCATTACCAACTATTAAAACATATCCTGTAAATTATAATCCTGTGTTTTATTTTATCGCTATAACTTTTTCATTGATCACCACATATTTAGCAGGTTTGTTTCCTGCAAGAAAAGCTAGTAAAGTAGATCCGGTTGTAATCATCAGGGGGAAATAATATGAGCGAGGTTATACTGGAAGCAAAAGGCATCAATAAAAATTTTCATGATCCGATTACAATCAGAGTATTAAGCAATATTTCTTTTTCTATAAATAAAGGTGAATTTGTTTCTGTCATCGGTAAATCAGGTTGTGGTAAATCAACCTTACTTTACATACTGTCTACAATGGATACAGATTATGAAGGTGAATTATTGATTGATGATAAGTTAGTTACAGGGCAAAAGCCTGTGAAGCTAGCACAAATAAGAAATGAAAATATAGGTTTTGTATTTCAATTTCATTACCTGCTGAATGAGTTTTCTGTTTTGCAAAATATTATGCTGCCAGGCCTTAAGTTGAATAAGTATTCTCAAAAACAAGTAGAACAAAACGCTTACGATAAATTGAAAATATTAGGTATTGATCATCTTGCTCATAAAAAACCAACTTTAATATCGGGCGGTGAAAAACAAAGAGTAGCTATTGCAAGAGCCATGATAAATGATCCGGATATAATTATGGGTGATGAGCCAACAGGTAACCTGGACAAAAAAAATAGTGAAATAGTTTTTGAACTGTTTCAAAAGCTTGCAAATGAATTTAATCAAACCTTATTAATTGTAACGCACGACCAGGAATTTGCTGGCAAAACAAACAGGATCATAGAGATGGAAGACGGGAAAATCATCAGGCATTAATAATCCTTTTTTTCCAATACAATACGATAGTGATCCATTATCTCTCTTTCAAAACAAACTTTATTGGCTCTTTTTTTAAACACGTTTAGTTTGTGTCTGAACTCGCTGAAACAAAAAGCTATAATTAGGGTCTGCTAAACTTATAGCCAAAAATTATGGTCGCATTCTTGCGTATGTAAAAAAAAGTGCGTTATGGAAGCTTTATTTTCTATCAACCTTGCAGTAAATGGTTTCAATGTTGTTTACCAGGTATTTGAAGAAAGGGGAAAATATGTTTTTCTTTCTGAAAACAGTGCTAATGCTTATCATAACTTCAGCTTTGTTCGAAAGGGTGAAAAGTGGGTTGAACTGGAGTTGGAACTTATGTCTCCGGAATTAAAAAAGCAAGCGGTAACTGCTTTAAACAAATATGTTTTGACGGAACAGTGAATATAATTGGTGATTAATAGTTCACAACTTGTTCTTCAATAGTCTCAGGAATATTTCTCCAGTCATATTGCTGGTTTCGTAGTTGTGGTTCAAAACCAGCTTCGCGTATTGCATCTTGAATAGTGCGATAAGTAAACCTGTGTGGAGCACCTGCAGCACTAACAACATTTTCTTCTATCATTATTGATCCAAAATCATTAGCACCTGCCTGCAGGCATAGTTGTGCGGTTTGTTTGCCTACTGTAAGCCATGATGCCTGTATGTTTTTAATGTTCGGCAGCATAATACGGCTGATGGCAATCATGCGTATATATTCTTCGGGTGTAGTTAAATTATGAACACCTCGTATACGTGTAAGCAATGTATCAACATCCTGGAATGTCCATGGTATAAAAGCAAGAAATCCTTTAGCCTCCGCAGGTTTTTTTGCCTGCACCTCCCTGATTTTTACAAGATGCTCAAAACGTTCCCTGGTAGTTTCGACGTGCCCAAACATCATAGTGGCAGATGTTGTAATATTAAGCTTGTGCGCTTCATGCATTATAGACAGCCATTCATCGGCTCCGCACTTTCCTTTTGATATCAATCTTCTAACCCTGTCTACCAAAATTTCTGCACCTGCACCTGGTAAAGAATCCATACCTGCTTCTTTTAAAGCATTCAAGACCTCGTGGTGCGATTTCTTTTCAAGTTTACAAATATGTGCTACTTCAGGTGGTCCTAAAGCATGAAGCTTGATTGTTGGATATTCCTTTTTTATCTGTTTGAAAGTTGTTGTGTAAAAACTAAGTCCCAGTTCAGGATGATGTCCACCTTGTAACAGCAACTGGTCTCCTCCATACTTTATTGTTTCTTCAATTTTTTGCCTGTAAGCAGGCATTTCGGTAATGTAAGCTTCTGCATGACCCGGTATGCGGTAGAAATTGCAGAATTTACAATTGGCAATACAAACATTGGTTGTATTAACATTCCTGTCTATTTGCCATGTTACTTTACCATGGGGCACCTGCTTTTTTCTTAATTGGTCAGCTACGGCCATTAATTCTGTTAAAGGAGCTTCTTCAAAAAGAAAAATTCCTTCTTCAATTGTTAAAAAGTCAAAATTTAATGCTTTTTCAAAAAGCTGCTCCAGTTGCATAGTAGGCAAAATTAAGTGTAAGTGGCTGCATTAAAGTATATAAGGTGAACGTGTTGAAACTTAAAAATCTATTTTAGTAAAAACTTGACAGTTGCAACATATTTTTTCATTATACTGTCTTATTAAAACAACCATCATCCATGAGTAAAAAGTTATTTTTTCTTTCCCTTTTCTTTGTCCATATCCAAACATGGGCGCAGGAAGAATTTATAACTCCTTCTACTTTTATTACAAAATTTTCTTTTACCCAACTTACAGGTGGTGTAGTATTATTAAATGCCCGCTTTGCAGATTTTCCGGATACACTCAATTTTGTTTTAGATACAGGTAGCGGGGGCATTTCATTAGATTCTACTACAGCAGTCTATTTTGGTTTACAACCTGCTGCCAGCCAAAGAACCATTAGAGGAATAGGAGGTATTAGACCGGTTTCTTTTTTATATAATCAAACTTTACATCTACCCGGCTTATCAGTAGACAGTATGCATTTTCATGTAACAGATTATGAGATGTTAACAAGTGTTTATGGAGAACGAATTGATGGTATAATCGGCTACTCCCTGCTTAGTCGTTATATAGTTAAGGTCAATTTTGATAGTTCTTATATAGAATTTTGGACACAGGGAGCCATAAAGTATCCAAGGGGAGGACATATGTTCAGACCCAGCATCAATGCTTTGCCGGTGCAATGGGCTAAAATAAGGGATAACAGGTCCATTAATACCCGCTTCTTATTTGATATGGGAGCAGGATTAAACCTTATTCTTTCATCTGATTTTATTGCGGATAGCTCCCTGCTTCATAAAAAGAGAAAATTTTATAATAAAGAGGCTGAGGGTTTAGGTGGTAAAATAGATATGAAAATGACGGTTATAAAGGAATTCAGATTGGGACCTTACCGGTTTAACCACGTACCTATTTATATTTTTGATGATGAATATAATGTAACATCATATCCGTATTTAGGTGGCATTTTAGGCAATGACCTGTTGCGTCGGTTTAATATTATTCTCAACTATCAAACAAGGCAATTCCACCTTTTACCAAACTCCCATTTCAATGAACCATTTGATTATTCTTACACCGGTATTGAATTGTATATGATTGAAGGATTGATTGTTTTGGGTGATGTAGCTGAAGGCTCTCCTGCAGAAAAAGCCGGTTTAAAAGAAGGCGATGTTGTTTTATCCATTAATAGAAATTTTGTACAAAACCTGCAAAAAATGAAAGTGGCCATTCAAAATGCTGGTCAAAAAGTAAAAATGCTGATCATGCGGCAGGGTGAGTTAATGGAATTTGAATTTAAGGTTCTTAGCATTAAACACTAAATCAGAGAATCTCCCGGATTCTTTAATTTCGCAGGCTTATATTAAACTATCTATTTTGGTACAGTTTGAAAAATTTGAATTAAGTAATGGTTTGCGTGTTCTGGTACACCAGGATACATCTACACCCATGGCAGTAGTAAATGTTATGTATGATGTAGGCTCAAAAGATGAGGATTCTAACAAAACAGGCTTTGCTCATTTATTTGAACACCTGATGTTTGGGGGATCTGTGAATGTACCTGCATACGACGAGCCCTTGCAGATGGCCGGGGGAGAAAATAATGCTTATACTACTAACGATCTTACCAACTATTATATACAGTTACCATCAGAAAATCTTGAAACTGCGTTTTGGTTAGAAAGCGATCGTATGCTGTCGCTTGCTTTTGAACAAAAAAGCCTGGATGTTCAGCGGAAAGTGGTTTGTGAAGAATTTAGAGAACATTACATCAATAAGCCATATGGAGATGCATGGCATAAAATGCGTGAACTGGCATTTGATCTCCATCCTTACAGGTGGATGACGATTGGTCGTGAATTAAGTCATATAGAAACGGCCTCATTGCAGGACGTAAAAGATTTCTTTTTTAAACATTACCGCCCTGTTAATGCCATTTTGGTTGTAGCGGGCAATGTAAATGTTGACCAGGTAAAGCAGCTTGCGGAAAAATGGTTTGGTCCTATAGAAAGTGGTGAAAAATATATCAGGCAATTACCTAATGAACCGGAGCAGAAAGTAAAGAAGAAACTGGAAGTGCATGCAGAAGTTCCGCTTGATGCTTTGTATAAGTGTTGGCATATTTATCCAAGGTTAGATTCGCGTTATTATGTTTCTGATTTAATAACTGAAATATTAAGTGGCGGTGGTTCATCTCGTTTGTACCAGTCACTGGTGAAAGAAAAAAAATTATTTAGTAATATTCAATGCTATCATTTAGGATCTATTGAGGCCGGCCTATTAACTATAGAAGGTAAATTAGTGAAAGGAGTAAAAATAGAAGATGCTGAAAATGCTATTGAAGAAGAGCTGAGTCAGTTAAAAGAGAAAAAAGTAAGTGAGCAGGAACTTGAAAAAGTAAAAAATAAAACCGAAAGCATGATGGTGTTTGAAGATATGAGTATAATGAACAGGGCCAACAGCATTGCTTATTATGAATTATTGGGAAATGCTGATCTGATGAATACGGAGTTGAACAGATATCATAAGGTAACTGTCGATGATATAAAAGATGAGTGCAATAAAATATTTCGTGAAGAAAACAGCAGTACTTTATGGTATATGTCAAAAACACCTAGTGTCCAAAATTAATTACTGAATCAGCTTAAACACACGTACATAATCAATTTCAAACCGTGAGGGAAAAATAGTTTCATCTATCCCTTTTTGACCACCCCAGTTTCCACCAACTGCCAGGTTTAGCAACCAGTGAAAACGTTTATCAAAAGGCCATGTTTTATATTCTTTGTTTTCATTTAAAAAAGAAAATAGAAGTATATCATCAATATATCCTTTAATGAATTCCGGTGTCCAGTCTACACGGTAAATATGAAAAGAATCGGTAGCTGATGGTAGTTGTGTAAAAGCTGTTTTTTGTGTGCCTGCAATATGATTATAAGCTTCTGTATGCACACTCATATGTATAGTGTTGGGATCGAAGCCTACCTGCTCCATAATATCAATTTCGCCCGATGCAGGCCAATTGCCATAAGCCCAGTCAGTAGGTAACATCCATATTGCCGGCCACAAGCCTCTTCCTTTTGGCATTCTGGCTTTTGCCTCAAATCTTCCAAATAAAAAATCACCCTTATTTTTTGAAATTAATCTTGTAGAAGTGTAGCGGTTATTATCTTTTTCTTCTTTCCGTGCTTCTAGAATTAAAATTCCGTTTTCTATAAAAACATTTTCACCTGCTGTATAAAACTGAAGTTCATTGTTGCCCCATCCATGACCACCAGTATCATAGCCCCATTTTGTAGGATCAGGTTTAACTCCGGTTTCAAATTCATCTGCCCAAACCGGAGATTTTTCAAAGTTCCAGGTATTTATAATTGGCTGCGATTCTTTATGTTGCCTGGACATAGGTGTGCAGCATACAAAAATAAATACCAGAGATGCAAAGCGCTTACTAAACATGACTAATTTTTAACTATGTAAATATATTTGTTGTTCTGGTTTTTTAATTTGTTATATGCCTTCTGGTTGTTACACTTATTTTTGTCAACTATTTTATATATAATGTTGAACAGAAAAGAACCACCACCCATACACGATGCAGTTGAATTTAATTTGACATTAAAGCCATATGAAAAATATGTGCTTAGAAATGGTGTTGATGTTTATGCTATAAATGCCGGAGCGGAAGATGTGGTATTAGTGGATTGTGTTTATTATGCAGGTAACTGGTTTGAAGAAAAAAACCTGGTTGCTGCCAGCACCAATTATTTACTAAAAAATGGTACAACAAATCGCACTGCTTTCCAGATAAACGAACATTTTGAATATTACGGATCATATTTAAACAGAAGTTGTTTTAATGAAACTGCTACACTAACGCTGCACAGTTTAAGCAAACATCTTCCCCACCTGCTGCCGGTAATGAAAGAAATTCTTACTGATTCTGTTTTCCCGGAACATGAACTGGATACATACAAACAGAACATGAAGCAACAATTGAATGTAAATCTTAAAAAAAGTGATTTTGTTGCCGGCAGGTTAATTGATGTTTACCTGTATGGAGAAGAACATCCCTATGGGAAGTTTACAAAGTTTGAAGATTTTGATGCTATACATAAAGAGCAGTTACTGGATTTTTATAGACAATACTATTTGAATGGAAAGTTTATCATTTTTGTTGCTGGTAAATTGCCGGAAAATATATTTCAATTGCTGGATGATTCTTTTGGTGATTTAACCAATAGTCCTGTTTCAGTTTCTCCCATAGCATCGCAGCCGGCCGAAGAAAAGAAATACCGTGTTATAAATGATCCTTCGGGAGTACAGGGAGCTATTAGAATGGCAACACCATTTCCCAACCGACATCATCCTGATTTTATGAAGGTACAGGTTTTAAATAATTTATTTGGTGGGTTTTTTGGCTCAAGGTTAATGAGCAACATCAGGGAAAATAAAGGTTATACGTATGGCATCTTTAGTTATTTGCAAAACCACATTCATCAGTCTGCTTGGGTAATAAGTACAGAAGCAGGAAGAGATGTTTGCGAAGCAACTGTAAAAGAAGTGTACCATGAAATGAAACGATTAAGAGAAGGTTTCATTGGAGAAGAAGAGTTGTTGCTGGTACGCAATTATATGATGGGAATTATCCTTGGTGATTTGGATGGTCCTTTCCAGATCATTAACCGCTGGAAGAATATTATTTTAAATGATTTGGATGGAACTTATTTCTATGACCAGATCAATACTATAAAACAAGTGTCAGCGGAAGAGTTACAGCAGCTTGCACAGAAATACCTGCATCCTGAAAATTTTTATGAGCTAGTGGTGGTGTAGAAGTTTTTTTAGAGCATTAGTTTGTCGTACTCATTCAGTTTTAAAGTGCTATTTATGTAAACTAATAACTCTTGTAATAATCCATTTTCCATTTTCTTTCTTCCAGGTATGAACAAATTTTGCATATCGCGATTCAGCACCGGGTTCTGCTTTATTATGAAACCTGTGTGCACCCATTTGTACTGCACCATAACCGGGTATAGGATAAACTTCTATACTTCCGACTAGTAATTCTCTTGTCACTTTATTACAGATATTATTTTTCAAAGATTCCATTAGATTTTTTTTTGAAGTTGATAAACCTCCCTGATCGTGGTAGAATTCTATGTTTTCTGAAATTAAATCTTCAAATACATTTATGCTGCAATTATTATAAGCATCAAAAAATATTTTATCCATTTGTACAATTGAATCATGCAATTCTTTTGATGCAGGAGTATATGGTAAAAGACCCTCTGTTGAAGCTTGTTTTACAGGAGAACATGAAAAAACAACAATTGCTATGCAAATAAAAAAAAGTAAAATTTTCTGTTTAAACATCACCTAATTTAAATAAATACTTTTTAAAACCCAATATCCTTCATAAAAATATAAACCCCTGTTACTCCACGGGAGTAGCAGGGGTTGGGTTTAATTAGAGATGTGAAATAATTTTGATGATTTGCACATAATATCAAAATAATCATCATCTACCCATAATTACTTCTAATTTTAATTACAAAATCAACATTTATGGGACTACTTCTTCGCATCATTATTATTGCCGTTGCAGCATATTTAGCTGCAAGACTATTACCTGGGGTTACTATTTCCGATGCTACAACATCTGTATTAGTAGCTTTGGTTCTTGCATTATTAAATGCTTTTGTAAAACCCATTTTAATAGCTCTTACATTGCCAATAACTATTCTTACGCTTGGTTTATTTCTTTTGGTCATCAACATTATCATAATTTACCTCGCTGCTTATATTGTTCCGGGTTTTAGTGTAGATGGAGTGTTGTCAGCATTATTATTCAGTCTTATAGTAGCTGTAATTACCTATATCTTAGATGCAATTTTCTGAGTGATACATAAACAATCATGGATTTCAACAAAAGAGAATTATCCAGTGAGCACCTGGTGCATCTTTATACAAACCTGCTCTGGCCGCGACTTATAGAAGAAAAAATGCTTTTGCTGTTACGGCAGGGAAGAATTTCAAAATGGTTTAGTGGTATTGGACAGGAAGCAATTTCAGTAGGTGCCACACTTGCTTTGGAGCAGGATGAATGGATCATGCCATTGCACCGCAACCTGGGTGTATTTACATCACGTAATATGCCACTGCATAAGTTGTTTAAGCAATGGCAGGGTAACCAGGATGGCTATAGCAAAGGAAGAGAAAGAAGTTTTCATTTTGGAAGCAGGGAGCATTACATATGCGGAATGATCTCTCACCTTGGGCCTCAACTGGGTATTGCCGATGGTGTAGCTCTTGCTTATAAATTAAATCATCAAAATAAAGTATCACTTGCTTTTACAGGAGATGGTGGTACCAGTGAGGGTGATTTTCATGAAGCTCTTAACACAGCTGCAGTATGGGACCTGCCTGTAATATTCATAATAGAAAACAATGGGTATGGGTTAAGCACACCTGTCACAGAACAATACCGGTGTGAAACACTTGCTGACAGGGCAAAAGGATATGGGATGGAATCGGTAGTAATTGATGGCAACAACATACTTACCGTTTATGATACCATCAAAGGTATTAGAGATTATTGCATCAAAAATCAAAAGCCTTACCTGGTAGAGTGTATTACTTTTCGTATGCGTGGGCACGAAGAAGCCAGTGGAACTAAATATGTTCCCAAAGAATTATTTGATGCATGGAGTGTAAAAGATCCGGTAAAAAATTATGAAGAATGGCTGGTTAAAGAAAATGTGTTGAGTGAAAGAGAAGTGGAAGAAATAAGGAAAGAATTGAAGCAGAAAATAGAAAATGAGATTAAAACAGGGTTTAATAGTAACCCTGTTATTGTAAATACTGATGTTGAATTATATGATGTTTACAGCCCCCGCCTAACCTCACCCCAACTCTCTCAACCATCGGAGAGGACTGGTGTGAGGTTTATTGATGCCATAAAAGAAGGTCTTTTTCAATCCATGCAACAACACCCTAACCTGATTTTAATGGGGCAGGATATTGCTGAATATGGCGGGGCTTTTAAAATAACAGAAGGATTTGTTGAAAAATTTGGAAAAGAAAGAGTAAGAAACACACCCCTGTGTGAAAGTGCTATTGTTGGTGCTGCGTTAGGCTTAAGCCTGGAGGGATATAAGAGTATGATGGAAATGCAGTTTGCTGATTTTGTAACTGCAGGGTTTAACCAGATTATAAACAACCTTGCAAAAATTCATTACCGGTGGGGACAAAATGCTGATGTAGTAATACGCATGCCGACCGGTGCCGGTGTAGGTGCAGGTCCTTTTCACAGCCAGTCAAATGAAGCATGGTTTATTCATACACCGGGGTTAAAAGTTGTTTATCCATCAACACCTTATGATGCTAAGGGTTTATTAACAGCAGCTATTAATGATCCAAATCCTGTACTTTATTTTGAACATAAAGCCTTGTACAGAAGTATTAGTGGTGACGTGCCGGAAGAATATTATGAAGTGGAAATTGGAAAGGCAAGGCAAGTGCAAACAGGTGAAGATGTATCCATCATTACATACGGGGCAGGCGTGCATTGGGCAGAAGATTATGCTGCCGATCATACGGATGTTTCCTTTGATATTCTTGACCTGAGAACATTGTTGCCATTGGATTATGATGCCATCAAAAAATCTGTAAAAAGAACAGGTAAGATTTTGTTATTACATGAGGATACACTTACAGGTGGTTTAGGAGGAGAGCTGGCTGCATGGATTGCAGAAAATTGTTTTGAATTTCTGGATGGACCTATTATGCGTTGTGCCTCATTGGATACACCCATACCGTTTAATATAGAACTGGAAAAAAATTTTTTAGCAAAAGCCAGAATTGAAGAAGCTGTTCAAAAATTATTAATGTATTAATCGAGACATTTAATAACCTATTTTTTAAGAGGGGCTAAATCTTTAATAATGATTATATTTAAGTTCTTCCTTTGAAAGACTAAATACTAATCTGCATACTCATCCTGCGAAACAGCAATGATATTTTTAGAACATTAAAACCTGCATTCTGAATATTCGTGATTCAATCCTTAATTTTTTAATGATCCGGAAATCAGAAAGTAAACTTGTAGAAAAGCTGTTTATTTTCGAATTTTTCCAGGGTGCAGCAATTGCAATTTTCTTTACAACTGCTATCTCCATTTTTCTTGAGCGAAAGCCTACAAGCGAACTACCTGTTGTATTTATTATATCAGCCATCCTTTTATGGATCTTTGGTTTTATATATAGTAAGCTTGAAAACAAGTTACCATTCCGATCAGTTATACTTACTGTTCTTATTTTTAATTTATCTGTTATTGTTTTGTTTCGCCTGCTTATGCAGTACCAGTCAGAATCCTGGTTCTTATTTTTATTTATTTCTTTTTTTAATGTTCTATACTTATTAAACAACCTTGAGTTTTGGGGTTTGTCAGCTTTGCTTTTTGATGTTAGGCAGAGTAAAAGATTGTTTGGTATTGTTAGTGCCGGTGATGTGCCTGCAAAAATGCTTGGATACCTTACTGCATTAATTATGATTCCTTATATAGGAACAGCTAATTTATTATGGGTGGCAGCTATATTGATGTCCATAGCTTTTTTTATTTTTAAACCATTGATGGCTATTGCTAATGTTGACAAGCTGGATAAACCCTCGTCTCACCATCATGCAACATTTAGTTTTAAAACTATTGCGCTTGCTTTTAAAGTCAACCCATTAATCCGCAAAATTGCATTAGTATCCTTTTTTTCATTTACCTGTCTGATAACTGTAACCTATGTTTTTTATGGTTATGTAAAACAGGAATTTGAAAATGATAAGGAACTGGCCGCTTTTTTCGCCATATTTTTTGCTATAGTGCGTGGTATAACATTGGTTATAAAATTAGCAGGGACCAACAGGTTAGTTAATAAAATTGGGTTACAAAAATCACTTGTGTTAACACCTGTATTGTTATTTTTTCTCTGCCTGCCTGCTCTCTATTTTTCAGGACAGGATAATTTTATAAATACATTTTACATGTTTGGTGTGGTGGCTGTAATGTTGGAAGTTTTACGCTCGGCCATACTAACACCTGTATTATTAGCTTCCATGCAGCCCCTGCCTACACACCAGCGGTTGAGGGGACACACCATTATTAAAGGGTTTATGGATCCAGTAGCTTTTTTCTTTACCGGCATTGTGCTATTGATATTGCCCAGGGTGGAAGGCAAGGTGGATTTTAGCTTGGTGAGTCTTTTTCTTTTACTTATGATCATTGGCTGGATTTATTTTTCACTTACTGTTGAAAAGGATTACATAGAAACCCTTAAGGTTGCGGTAAGGGACCGCACTTTAAATGCAAGGGATATTTCTATTTCAGATAAAGATTCACTAAGCTATTTGATGAACAGATTGATTACGGGTTCAGAAAAAGAAGTCATTTCTGTATTGCAACTTGTTTCATCCCAACCGGAGTATAATAAGGAATTTTTAGAAAAAGCATTACATCACAATTCAGCAAATGTTCAGTTGTACGCATTAAATGTGGTGAAGTTGCAGAAAGCAACTGAATTGTTGCCTCAGGTAAAAGATGTATTGAAGGCGACTGAAGACAAAAGAGTGCTATCGCAGGTTATTGGTACTGTATCAGCTATAGCTCCTAAAGAAGATTTATCTGAATATATTAATCACCCGGATCCCGAAGTCTCGCAATCGGCAACACTTGCATTGCTATTTCAAAGTGATTTAAAAACTGATAAAAAAGCTGAATCAGAACTTGAAAAACTGTTAGCTTCTGCAGATTCAAAGGATAGAATTAATGCTTTAAAAATAGCGGGGGAATTAAATTCTTTTGCTTATTCATCTAAGGTGGTTGAAATGATGCAGGATCCTTCGCCAGGAGTAAAGCAGGCATCAAGAATGGCAGCAGCAAAAATAGGAACAGCGGAATTAATCAATGTGTTGCTTCTTGAATTTGCATCTACTAATAACGATGCAGAAGTATTACAAGCTTTGGCCTCAGGCGGGCCTTCTGCTGTTGCAGGAATTAAAGATTTTCTTTTTAAACAAAAATGTAATGGAACAAAATGCAGAAAGCTTGTGTCATTGCTTGGTAAAATGGGAGGATCTGAATCTGTAAAACTCCTGGAAGAGTGCTTGCGCCGGTTTCCTGAAAATGCAAATACTATTTTGCTAAGTCTGCACCAGGCCAATATTAAAAGCAGTGAAAGTGAAGAGCAATATCTTTTAACAATACGAGAAAACCTGGTAGCAGCATCACATATGTTATTTAAAATTCAGTTTGCAAGACAGCATAAAACACATCAGATTATTTCCAGGGCATTGGAACTTGAGTTGTTGGGTATAAGGAATAAATGCCTTTGGTTATTTTCATTTTTATATGATTCGGATAAAATAAAACGTGCACAAATTGGGTTTACATTAAATACTAAGGAATCTGTTGCAAATGCTCTTGAATTAATAAGTGTCACTGTTCCAAAAGAATTTGCAGTCTCCTTTTCCATTATTTATGAAAATGCTACTATTGATGATAAGTGTATGCAATTGAAAAAAAGCATACACCCGCCATTACTTTCAGATGCGGCCTTAGTAAAAAATATTTTGTTTGATGTAGATTATGTTTTCAATAATTGGACAAAATCCTGCGTTTTGTATAGCCTTGCTGAAAATAAAATTGATGTAAATTTTGAATTTATAGAACCTTTTAGAAGTTCAGAAAATAAAGTATTAAAAAATACAGCAGATTTTTTAGTAGAAAAATATGCTTTAAATTAATCTATATTGCTTTTAATATGACTGTTGATAAAAACAGGTTGTTGTTAATAGAGAGAGTTTTATTACTAAAATCTCTTTCAATTTTTGAAGAAACACCGGAGACGATTCTTGCAGAAATTGCACATTTACTTGAAGAACAGGAAGTGGAGGAAAATACAACCATTGTTTCTGAAGGTGAGATAGGCAACTGTATGTATATTATTTTTCGGGGTACTGTAAAAGTGCATAAAGGAAAACAACTTTTGGCTCTGCTTGAAGAAAAAGATTTTTTCGGGGAGCTTTCTTTATTAGATGCAGAAGCAAGATCGGCATCTGTAACTACAGTAACAGATTGTATTATTTTTAGGATTGACCAGGAGCCATTTTACGATGTTATGGAATCTTGCCCTGAGGTAGCAAAAGGAATCATTCAAATTTTATGCAAACGACTCCGAACTGCAAATCAAAAAATATTTGAGTTAACAAAGCCAAGCTGGTAATAGTTATTTCTTTTGTTCAATAAGTTGATCCAGGTATTCCTGTTTTTTAGGAGCTCGTATTTTTTGCGCATAATCTGTATGATACTGGTGATTTTTTAAAAAATTCACCTGTATCTCATTCCATAATTTTTCATCATTCAGATTAGCATGTAGTTTTAATTCTGTAAATAAAGATTTGGCAACCGGCACAACATCTTCGCGTCCCAGATAATCAAGATCAGCATCTGCAATAATTTGTTCCAACTTATTTTTAGGTTGTTGCGGAATTTTAGTAGCTCTTATCATTCCACAAATAATATGTATTTGTTGTTCTGAAAATCCGTAACCCGGTAATATTTCAATTGTCATTTCACAACCTTTTTCTTCATGATCTTTATAAACATAAATAAAACCGGAATCATGAAAAGCAACAGCAATACGTAATAATTTTCTTTCTTTATCAGATACTTTTTCTTCATCTGAAATTTGCATGGCTGCCTGCATTACGTCCAGCGTATGATGATAACCATGATACACTAAAGAAGAAGTAAGCTCTTTCTTCAGCCTTGAAAGGATATAATTTTCAGCCGTTTCGTAGTCAGGCTGATTTTTATAAGAACTCATAAGTGTCCTGGCTTTGTAAGGTTTATAGTAACTGGTTCATTAAAACAATCGACTTCATGTAAAATAACTGTGTTTTTATCGCAGAAATTTCTCAAAATAAAGGCTGCTGCTTTTGTTACTGCTCAGAAAGTTATAAATAATTATTTAAGAATTATATTTCTTTTTTTATAAGGAGGAGGCTTATGCAATACAACTACTGCTGGTTCAGCAATATTCAGGTGTGAATTTTAAACATTTTAATTAAAATAGTTTTAACTTAATAAAATCTAATTGCCTACCTACCATTTTGAAAATTCCCCCTTTGGAACTACTATTCTTAACTTCTAAAAATTTTTAAAATGGAAAATGTAATGTCTCAAAAAAATGCAATTTCAAATACTGAAAAAAACATGAAAGATTATTTTGAAACGCATGATCTTAAATTTATACATGATGATGCGGTTTTTACCAACATGGCTTCAGGTGAAACACATAATGGTAAATCTGAAATAGGCGCTATGCTGCAATACATGTATAAAATAGCATTTGATGCTAAAGCAGATACAATCAACAGAATAATAACTGAAGACAGGGCGCTGTTAGAGGGTACATTCAAAGGAAAACATATTGGAGATTTTGCAGGTATTCCGGCAACGAATAAAGAAATTAGTGTTCCACTTGCAGTTTCTTATGAATTGGAGGATGGACTAATTAAAAAGGCAAGAATTTATTTTTTGGCAAATGTTTTAATGGAGCAATTGAAGTAAATATTAAAGATGCCGGGAAAGTTTTCGGCATCTTAATACTTTTCACCCGGTTGATATGTTTTTTTAGCCTGCTTCAATACATCTTCTTTATAAAATAGAACATCTTTAAATTTCCCTTGCGTATACATTAATGCCTGGTCCTTAAAATGAGGTGAAGCCGGATCTCCTGAATTTCCACCTGCTAATAAGGATTTGGCTTTTACTCTTGGTCCAAATTCCACGGCGCATACAAAACTGTTACCACTTACACCATATCTTTTCTTACTGCCGGGGAAATAACGGCTGTTATAAGATGGCAGCATGCCCCAAATGCCTGATGCAAAACCTACCGGTAAACCGGGTGCATCATCATTATAAACAGCATCTATACCCATTGGTCGTTGAAATCGATTTATTTCCCCCCAGGCTACATTCCACCTGCCCCACTTGCTTTGCAACTCATTTATTACATTCAATAAGGGATCTAGTAGTTGTGAGGTAGTTGCTGTTAAAGCAAATTGTTTGGTTTTTGCTACCTGGTCTGTTTCGCCGGCATCTACATATACACGTTGAATTTGAGCATTTAATTTTTGTGCCCATTCTACAGCCAGTGTGGTTGCCACAGATGATTCAAGGGATGTATAGTCCCAATTTTTAAAAATAGAAATAGGCTCAGATAGAAGTTGGTAGTTTGATGTATTTTCAGGTGAAGCTTTTTCAAAAGCATTTATTAACGCAGGAATTAAAACTTCAAAAGCTGCTAACCTTCTGTCATAACCTGCTTCAATAATTTTATCTAATGTAAAGGCAGTTTCTTTACTTAAAACCCGCTGGGCATTTATACCTCTGAAATTCTCGCCATCAGGTGCCATATAAGAAGGATAGTTTTCTCTTTTAGGGCTGTATGGTCCTGCAGCCGTGAACGGAGTGGAGTTGCAATTTTGTAACCATCCATTTGGCGGATTATAGATATGAACCGTTTCGTTCACTTTGTGTAATCCTTTCCATTCAGTTTCTCTAAGGCTTCCATCCACAGGTTTAGTCCAATTATAAGCAGTATCCCTTACCGGAATAAAATTGCCATGCCATAAAGCAATATTGCCCTTACTGTCAGCAAATACAGTGCTGTTAGAGGTGTTTGCTTTAAGTTCCATTGCTTTTTTATAATCTTCTAAACCTTTTGCTTTTGTACGAATCCAGCTTTGCATTAAACCTGTCATAGAACGGTTGTTGGAGCGAAGACTGATCCATTTTCCATTTCGTTCGGTCATTACAGGCCCATGATGTGTATAGTAAGTAGTAAAGTTTTTTGTATGGTAAGAATTGTCTTTAAGATATTTTATGTCAATTCGTTTTTGACGTACTAAACGCAAGGTGTCATCAAACACGTAAAAAATTTCCTTCCCTTTTTTTTGAATCTTTTGTTCATACAGATCTGCCACATCTACATTGGCGGATGTATGCATCCAGCCGCAATGTTCATTAAACCCCTGGTAAATAAAAAATTGTCCCCACGTTACTGCACCGTATACATGCAGGCCCTGTTCACTTTTTACATGCACTTCAGGCCGGAAATAAAATGTAGTGTGCGGGTTTATATAAAGAATAGCATTACCCGAAGCCGATCTCGAAGGAGCAATAGCAAAACCATTGGAGCCCGATTGATGATTTCGTTCCTTTTCCACAAGAGAAATTTTATCAGTAATTCCGGAATAAAAATTTTTTAATTCTGTGGTTGTAACATCTGCAGTATTAATAGCACCTATACTGCCATCCGTCCATAGCAAAGGATACCAGGGTTGAAAACGTTTTATCAAGACCGGTTTTACTTGTGGATTTTTGTATAAATAGTAATTAATGCCATCTGCATAGGCATTTAATAACTGTTTCAGCCAGGGTTCTGCTTTTTTATAATCTGCAATGGCTTCAGTGGTATCAATTAAAAGTCTTATCAAAAGGTCATTATATAATTCAGCCTCGCCTTTCACTTCTGCAAGTCGGCCAAGCTTTTCTATATAATTTAACTCTACCCGCTTAAAATCATCCTCACATTGCGCATATAGTAAACCAAAAACAGCATCAGCATCTGTTTTTCCATATACATGTGGTATACCCCAGGTATCGCGTATGATGGTTACATTTTTTGCCTGCTGCTGCCATTTTGCAATTTCAGTTTTAGTAAAGGGTTGCGCAAATAAATGGATAGGAATAATAAATATGATGAGAAATATCTTTTTCATAGTGGGGATCATTTCAGGTGTATTATAGAGAAGTTTCTTTTCGTAAAGCCTTACCGCTTCTTGTTCCTTTATGACTTCCATCTTCAAGAACCAGTTCGCCATTAACTAATACAAATTTACATCCTTCAGACAATGCATGAGGATTTTCAAAAGTAGACTTATCCTTTATTTCATTTTCACTGAATACAACAATATCTGCTGCCATACCTTCTTTTAATAAACCACGATCTTTTAAATTAAATTTTTGTGCAGCCAGTGAGGTCATCCGGCGGATGGCTTCTTCCATTGAAATTACTTTTTCTTCACGCACATATTTACCCAACACTCTTGCATTGGTGCCATAAGCACGTGGGTGGGGCATTCCCTTACCTGGTACAGGTACACCGGCATCAGCACCAAACATGCTATATGGATACTGCATAATGTACTTCACATCCTTTTCATTCATACTATGATAAACCATCTGGGCTCCTCCTTTTTCAATCATATCCATAATGGTCTCTGCTTCAAAGTTTGCTTTGGATCTTCGGCCCATTAATTTATTGATCTCCGTGATGCTTTTTCCATTATAAGTTGTATCAGATGGATAAATAGCCACCACAGCATAACTGTAGTT
>JACDAZ010000156.1 GCA_013695175.1 Flavisolibacter sp.
TCATATTCTAACGCTGGATATCAGCTTTTAGCTGCTATCATAGAGAATGCTTCTGGAACTAGTTTTGAAAACTATTTAAATAAAAACCTATGGACACCCGCAGGAATGTTCTTTACAGGAAACCAGCTTCCAAAATGGGACAAAAAAGATTTAGTTGGATCCTATGATATTTCGGGAAACACGGATACAGAAAAGCAGAACCTTTGGGGTGAATGGGGTGTCTCTTTATGGAATCTCGGTGCAGGAGGTATCCTTTCAACACTGAACGATTTATATAAATGGCATGAAGCCCTAAATTCAAATAAAATACTTTCTCCGGAATCAAAGGAAAAACTCTTTACTCCCTATGCTCCCTTCAAAGCCGGGATAGGAAAAGCCCATTACACCTATGGATGGGCTATTCAGCAAACTCCTTTAGGTACACTAATAGAACATAATGGTGGTAATGGATATAACTACACTGATTTTTACAGGTATATAGATAAAGACTTAGTAATGATCTATTTTACTAATGAAAGGCAAACCTATTCCTTAAGAACACTGGACTCAATTCCGTCTGCGCTATATGGTAAGCCATTACCTGCTTTTCCCAAACCCCAGGTCACTTTAACTTTAGCAGAACTAAAACCTCTAGCAGGAGTGTATGAATTACCTTCCGGCAAGAAATTAAATCTACAACTGATAAATAATGTCTTATCCATACATGCAATCGAATCAGAGACAAGCCGGCTCCTTACCAATTTCCCAGAACTACAAGCGTCGAATCTAACAAATAACCTGGAATCACGTATAGAAAACGTATTGGATAAAATAGCAAAAGATAGCATTAAACAAATCCAGAAGTATATTGATTTAGAAGGAACCATTGAACAAGAAAAAGCTTATTGGGATAGAACCTTTTCTTCCTGGAGACAACGTTTCGGCACCTTTAAAGAAGTAAAAATTATTGGGTCAAGGTACCTAAAGAATTTCCTGGTTAGCTATGCCATTTTAGAATTCGAAAAAGGTACTACTATAGTAGAAATTAGACAGAATGAACAAAAGAAATTTTTCGTAGGTCATCCTTCTTTACTGCTTCCCAGGTATTATCGTCTAATACCACAATCAAAAACGGAATTCTTAATCCATAATCATTCCCTTCAAACCAGTACAAAAATCATTTTGAATGACGAAGGCATGATCATTCAAAATGGCAAAGAGATAGTACTTGCAAAAAAAACTAATTCTGGAACATCTCGGTAAGATATTTTATTACTGAGTTTGATTAGTTCATTACTGCCGCAAATAATTGCAGCAATACTCGAACGTTAGGGGTAACCCTATTAAACATCTCGTTCCATTTCAAATAATGCCTTTATTGATAGACACCTAACTGGCCGACATACATTGCGGCACATTTGCAGGCACACAACGCCAGACACAAAGCCAACCTGCAAAAGAGCCGCAATTTCCAACACAAAGGTTGCAGTAATCTGAGGTAAGGACAAGAAAGAACCTAAATAAATAATAAAAGTTATCTTCGCTCTTCCATGTTCAAAAGATGCGTCATATTTTTTTTCCTGGCAACCGCCTATACGGTGTTGCTGGCGCATAATTTTACTCCTCATCAGCACGACACAGAAAAGACTGCTCATCATCACGGACATGACCATAGCGATGATGACCATGAAGACGGAAATAATGAGAATGCATTTCATCTTCTTCAGCATATTGGTGTTACAGGTATAGAATACATAGCTGTACAGCCTGTAAAGCTTAAAACACAAAAAATTGTTGATGCCACTTCCTTTATAAACCTGGCTCAGCATTTAATAAAGCATTTCGAAAAACCGCCTTTAATAGTCCCGCTTTTACGAACGGAAGACTTTTCTGTTCAACTAATAAGCCCATACTTTTTTCCCTTAAAAGCACCCCCTGCTTTTATTGCCTGATTTCTTTTCAGGCTTTCGGCGTTTCCTCTATATTTCTAATCATTTAATTTTTCAATTATGAAGAAGTTGCTATTTATAAGCAGCATTTGCGCTGCAATGTTTTTTGCCATTTCCTGTGGTAATAATAATTCCAAAACTGATACACATGTACATGATGATGGTTCTACGCATCAGGACCATGATACTACCAAACCTGTACAGCAGGAATTCAATGTAGCTGATACAACAAAAAAAGATACATCAGCACATACCCATGATGATGGTAAAAAACATACTCATTAAAGACAAACAAAAAGTATTATGAAATATCTATTTACAATCTTCCTGCTGACAATTGGGATGATGGCCTGTAAACAAAAAGCTGCAAAAGATGATGTTGCTGCAAAAAGTTTAGAGCCGCTTGCCTATACGCTATATACAGATAAGTCGGAACTCTTTGTGGAGTTCAAACCGCTGGTGGTTGGACAAACATCAAAGTTTGCAGCCCACCTAACGCTGTTGGGAGAAAATTTTCTGCCATACACAGAAGGCACAGTAACAGTAAGTTTGATACAAGATGATAAAGGCATAAAGAATACCGCGACTTCACCAGCTTCCCCAGGCATTTTTCGCCTGGCATTGCAACCAGGGCAGGCTGGCATGGGCAAACTGCTTTTTGATATTCAAACAAAAGATTTTACCGACCAATTTATTATTAACAGCGTACAAGTTTATGCTGATGAAAAAACTGCTATTGCTGCACAACCTGCCGAAACAGCAGGCAGCGATATTTCGTACCTGAAAGAACAGGCATGGAAAGTAGAATTTGCCAATGCCCCGGTGAAAAAAGAAATGTTGTTTGATGTGATAAAAGCAACAGGCGAAATTCAATCGGCTCCCGGTGATGAGGTAACCATTGCTGCCAAATCAAATGGCACCGTAAAGTTTGTAGGGAATAATAATATCACAGGTGCTGCTATTCGTTCAGGACAAACAATGTTCAGCATTACCGGCGGTGAAATTGCGTTTGAGAACGTAGATGCTGCCAAACAAACAGCAAGGGCAGAATTAACCATTGCAAAATCAGAATTTGAAAGAGCAAGTGAATTAATTAAAGACAAACTGATTACACGGGCAGAATTTCAAAATGCAAAACTCAGGTATGAACAGGCACAAATCACACTGAATAATCTTGGCCGGAATTATAGTGGTGGCAAAAGTCTTTCTTCCCCCATTAATGGATTTGTTAAAAACATTTTGGTAAGCGAAGGACAATATGTATCGGCAGGTCAGCCGCTAGCTACCCTAACAAGAAACCAGCGCATCATTTTAAAAGCAGATGTA